>JAVXWV010000915.1:0-8825 GCA_032230775.1 Mycobacterium sp.
GAGTCGTGGGACGTCAGCCCCGATCAGCTCGTCTGGACCTTCCATCTGCGCAAGGGCGTCACATTTCACGACGGCAGCCCGTTCACCGCCGACGACGTCGTCTACTCCTATCGGCGCATCATCGATCAACAGCTCGCCAACGTCGACAAGTTCAGTGCCGTTTCCGTCGTGGCCGCGGCCGACCCCGGAACCGTCAGAATCACGGTCAAGCAGCCGACTCCGAATCTGCTGACGAACCTCGGCGGCTTCAAGGGAATGGCGATCGTGCAGCGCAAGAACGTGGAAAGCGGACAGATCGCCACGCATCCTGTCGGAACGGGTCCGTTCGCATTCCAGGGTCAGAAGAGCGGTGACTCAATCACGCTGAAGGCCAATCCGGCCTATTGGGCTGGAGCTCCAAGGGTTTCGGGTGTGACGTTCCGGTTCATCTCCGAACCGTCGACCGCACTGTCGGCACTGCAGGCCGGCGAGATCGACTGGACCGACTCGATTCCCGCGCAGCGGGTGGCGCAGCTCAAGGACGACGACTCGCTCACGCTCGCGGTGACGCCGAGCAACGACTACTGGTACTTCGCGCTCAACGAGGCGCGTCCACCTTGGAACGACGTACGGGTGCGGCAAGCGATCGCCTACGCCATCGACCGCTCCGCCGTCGTGCAGGCGACGAGCTACGGCACCGCCGTCGGCAACCAGCTCGCGATACCGAAAGGCAACCCGTGGTACACGCCTTACGACACCTACCGCCACGACATCGACAAGGCGAAGCGCCTGCTGCGTGATGCCGGGGCGGCCCCGAAGAGCCTCGACATGTTAGTCACCAGCGAGTATCCGGAAACGGTGACCGCGGCCCAAATCATCGCGGACAACCTTGCGCCGCTGGGCATCACGGTGAACATTCGCACTGTCGACTTCGCCACCTGGCTGGACGAGCAGAACAACGGTCACTTCGACATGCTGATGATGGGCTGGCTCGGCAACATCGACCCGGACGACTTCTACTATGCGCAGCACCACACCCACGGCACCAGCAACGCGCAGAAGTTCTCAAACGGCGAGGTCGACCGGTTGCTCGACGCAGGCCGCGTAGAAACCAACCGGAACGCGCGCGCCGACGACTACGCGAAGGCGGCGACGATCATCGCCGACGAGGTGAGCTACATCTACTTGTACAACCCGTCGGTGATCCAGGCCTGGACGACGGGGCTGTCGGGCTACCAGGCTCGCCGCGACGGGGCCGTGCGGTTCCGCACCGCGAGCATGGCATCGGGTGGTGCCGCCTGATGGCCGTGTTCACCCACCCCATCGTGCGCTTCATCGCGCGACGGCTGCTCTATTCCCTTGTCGTGCTTATCGGTGTGCTCGTGGTGGTGTTCGCGCTCGTTCATCTCGTGCCCGGCGACCCGGTGCGCATCGCCCTCGGCACCCGCTACACACCGGAGGCCTACAACGCGCTGCGGTCGGCGAGCGGCCTGGACCGACCGATCGTCGAGCAGTTCTTCGGCTACATCGGCTCCGCGTTGACGGGAAACCTCGGCGTCAGCTTCCGCAACGGGGACCCAGTCACCGTCACACTGCTCGAGCGCCTGCCTGCGACCGTGTCACTTGGCTTGGTGGGCATCGTGATCGCGTTGTTGATCGCGCTGCCTGCCGGCATCTGGTCGGCGCTGCACGAGGGCCGCGTCTCTGATGCGGTCGTACGTATCACCAGTCAGTTCGGGGTTTCAGTTCCCGATTTTTGGATGGCGATCCTGTTGATCGCGTTGTTCGCATCGACGCTGGGATGGCTGCCGACGTCGGGCTACCGTCCGCTGTTCGACGATCCCGGGGGCTGGCTGCGCCACATCGTCCTGCCTGGTCTGACAGTCGGCCTCGTGGCTGCGGCGATCCTGACCCGATACGTGCGGTCTGCGGTGCTCGAAGTCGCTTCGATGGGCTATGTACGGACCGCTAGATCTAAGGGCCTTCCACCTCGTGTCGTCACCTTCCGCCATACCGTTCGCAATGCGCTGGTCCCGGTCCTGACGATCACCGGCATTCAGCTCGCGACGATCCTGGGCGGCGTGATCGTCGTCGAGGTCGTGTTCGCATGGCCGGGCCTGGGCCGCCTGGTCTACAACGCCGTTGCCGCCCGCGACTATCCGGTGATCCAGGGCGCCGTGCTGCTCATCGCCACCCTCTTCCTGGCCATCAATCTCATCGTGGACGTGCTGTACACGGTGGTCGATCCACGGATCCGGCTCGCATGACGACGACCAGCAACGAGTCGACACGGGTTGCCTCGTGGCGATTGTTACTGCGCAATCCGGTGACGGTGGTGAGCGCGGTAGTGCTCGCCCTCGTCGTGTTCGTCTCGGTGACCGCGAATTGGATTGCCCCGTTTGGAGTCAACGACGTCGACGTCTCGAACGCGTTGCGGCCGCCGAGCGGCGGCCATTGGTTCGGTACCGACGAGTTGGGACGCGACGTGTTCTCTCGAGTGCTGGTGGCCGTCGGCGTGTCCATGCGGGTCGCAGTCGTCAGTGTGGGTTTTGCCGTTGTGGTCGGCGTGACGGTCGGCGTTCTCGCCGGCTACCGCGGTGGCTGGATCGACACGATCTTCATGCGCATCGTCGACGTCATGTTTGCATTCCCCGTCCTGCTGCTTGCGCTGGCGGTCGTCGCGATCCTGGGGCCAGGAACGACGACGACGATCCTGGCGATCGGCATCGTCTACACACCGGTCTTCGCTCGGGTGGCCCGCGCGAGCACACTCGGCGTGCGCGTCGAACCCTTCGTCCAGATCTCACGCGCCATGGGCACCGGAAACCTCTATATCCTTGCCCGCCATATCGTTCCGAACATCGCTGGACCACTGATCGTGCAGACGTCGCTGTCGCTGGCGTTCGCGATTCTGTCCGAGGCGGCGCTGTCGTTCCTTGGGCTGGGCATCCAGCCCCCGCAGCCGTCGCTGGGCCGGATGATCTTCGACTCCCAAGGATTCGTGACGATGGCGTGGTGGATGGCGGTGTTCCCCGGCGCCGCGATCTTCGTCATCGTGCTTGCGTTCAACCTCGTCGGTGATGGGCTACGCGATGTCCTGGATCCCAAGCAGCGGACGATGATCGAGGCCAGGAGCAAACAATGACCGATCCCGTCCTTCGCGTGCGCGACGTGCAAGTGCGGATCGGCAGACGCGAGATCGTCCGCGGTGTCGCCTTCGATGTGCACCGCGAGCAGACGCTGGGCATCGTCGGTGAATCGGGGTCAGGGAAGACGATGACCGCACTGGCGGCGACCGGGTTGCTGGACGCACCCGGTGCTGTCGTGAACGGCAGCAGCATGCTGGAGGGCGAGGCAGCCACCGAACTGGTCGGCGCCTCTCCGCGGCTTCTGCGAAGCGTGCACGGCGGCCGGATCGGGTTTGTGTTCCAGGACCCGGGCACGTCGCTCAACCCCCTGCTCACGCTGGAGCGCCAGATCACGGAATCGCTTGAGACTCATCGAAAGATGACGCCGCGACAGGCGAACACGCGGGCTCTGGAGCTGCTCGAGGCGGTCGGCCTGCCGAATCCACAAACCCGCATGCACTCCTATCCTCACCAATTGTCGGGAGGTCAGCGCCAGCGGGTGATGATCGCGATCGGGTTGGCCTGCGACCCTGAACTGCTGATCGCCGACGAGCCGACCACCTCGCTGGATGTCACGACACAGGCACAGATCATCGACCTAGTCCGGAAACTGCAGCGCGACTTCGGTACCGCCGTGGTCTGGATCAGCCACGATCTTGGCGTCATCGGGCAGGTCGCCGACGACGTCACCGTGCTGCGGGACGGCGAAGTCGTCGAGCAGGCACCGATCGTCGATATCTTTGACGCGCCGCAGAATCCGTACACGCGTGAGCTGCTGCAGGCACGCCCGCGCCTCGGAAGGTCAGCACCGGCGCCGGCCGCCGATGACGCCGCGGTGCTGTTGCGCGTCGACGGACTCGATGTCCGGTTCGCGGTGACCACACCGGTTGGCAGGTCGACTGTGCATGCGGTGAAAGCCCTTTCGTTCCAGATTCGTCGGGGCATGACGCTCGGTCTGGTCGGCGAATCGGGGTCTGGCAAGTCGACGGTGGCGGCGGCGCTCACCGGTTTGGTCAAGCCCGACGCGGGTACCGCCGTTTTGGACGGAGACGATGTGCTTGGCGTTCGCGGCCGCGCCGAGAAGGCGCTCCGCCGCAGAATCGGCCTAGTCTTCCAGGACCCGTTCTCATCTCTGAACCCGCGCAACCGCGTGGGCTCGGCTGTCGCGGAGCCCCTGCGTGTGCATGGCCTCGTGACGGACAAACGTGAGCGCGAGGCCCGAGTGGCGCAGCTGCTCGAACTAGTCGGACTGCCAAGGTCGTTCGCATCGCGCTACCCGCACGAACTCTCCGGTGGTCAGCGGCAGCGCGTGAGCATCGCGCGCGCACTGGCGGCCGAGCCGGAGTTGCTCATCCTCGACGAAGCGACTGCGTCGCTGGATGTTTCGGTGCAGGCACATGTCCTCGACCTACTCACCAAGTTGCAACGAGAGCTCGGGCTCACGTATTTGTTCATCGGCCACGACCTCGCGGTCATTCAACAGATGAGCCACGATGTGCTGGTCATGCGGGACGGCGCGGCCGTGGAGTACCGCCCGGCCGCGGAGATCTTCGCCGCACCCGAGCAGGACTACACCCGCTCACTATTGGCGGCTATCCCGCCCGCGCGACCGCGCGCCTCTGTCTGACCTCTCGCGAGAGCCATGAGAGGGTCTTGCCATGACACAACTGGATGGCAAAGTCACGCTGGTCACCGGCGCGTCGGCGGGACTCGGCGCCGCGACCGCGAAACTGTTCGCCGAACGGGGTGCGTCTGTGTTCGGAATAGCGCGCGACGCCGACCGGATGGCCGAGGTGTTCGCCGACGTCCCCGGTGGTAAGTACGCGTCGGTGGACATCTCCGATCCGGCGGCGTGCAAAACAGCGGTCGCCGAGTGTGTCGGCGAGTTCGGCCGCCTCGACGTGCTGGCCAACATCGCAGGCTTCCACAAGATGCGCCACACGCCGACGATGACCGATGAGGAGTGGGACAAGGACCTCGCCGTGAACCTCAACGGGCCGTTTTACCTGTGCCGCGCCGCACTTCCGCACTTGCTGGCGACCGGCGGCAACATTGTCAACGTCGCGTCGATCGCGGGTGTGGAGGGCGAGGTCTACTCAGCGGGATATTGCGCGGCCAAGCACGGCCTGATCGGGCTGACCCGCGCGTTGGCCATCGAGTTCACGAAGGAGAAGCTGCGCGTCAACGCGGTGTGCCCTGGCGGCATGCCCACCGCTCAGTCCACTGAATTCGAGGCTCCCAAAAACGCCGACTGGAACCTGATCCTGCGCATCGCCTCTCCCCGCGGCTTCATGGAGACCGTCGACGTCGCCAAGGCGATCGCGTTCCTGGCGAGCGACGACGCGGCGGCGATCCACGGCGCGGTCTACCGCGTCGACAACGGCAAGGGTGCCGACTGACGTCTTCGATGTCGATTACGGCTAGTCGGTGAGTACGGCGTCGGGTCGATGTCCGAGCGTCGTTCGTCGATCAGATCGGCGAGCATCCGCGCCGACCCGCACGCCATGGTCCAGCCGACGTGGCCGTGGCCGGTGTCGTAGTACAGATTGTCGTGCCTGCCGAGGCCGATCAGCGGTGGTCCGTCCGGGGTCATCGGACGCAGCCCCGTGCGGTAGCGCGCGGTGTCCCAGTCGATGGCCCCTGGAAACAACTCGTTGCCCGCATCGATGATGTCGGCGTAGTCGGCGGGCGTGCTGCTGCGGTCGTATCCGACGAACTCAGCCGTTGCCGACATCCGCAGCTCGCCGCCGAATCGCGACCATGCGACGAGGGACCGTTCGTCGATCCCGCCGATGCGCGGAGCCCGCTCAGGGTCCTTGATCGTCGCGGTCAGGGTGTATCCCTTTGCCGGATACACCGGAATGCGATGGCCCATCGTCCTGGTCAACAGCGGACTGGCCGACCCGGCGGCGAGAACGACGGCATCGGCGTGAATTGGCCCGTCGGAGGTCATGATTCGGGTGACCGATGAGCCATCGGTGTCGAGTCGGGTGACCGACGTGCCGAGATGGAATGTCACCCCCAGGCGTCGACACACATTGGCGAGGCCGCGTGCGAACTGTTGCGGGTCGCCGGTGCCGTCGGATGTGTCGTGGATCGCACCGGCGAATCGCATGTGTCCGTGGGCGAGCGCAGGTTCGAGCGCCACGGTCTGCTCGTAGTCGAGCACTTCCTGACGACGCCCGTGTTCCTGCAGGAGCCGCGAATTGTGTTCGGCGTTCGCCAGATCCGCTTGGGAGTGGAAAAGGTACAGCACGCCGGTATGGGTCTGCCAGTACTGCAGTCTCTCTCGGTTGGCGAGCTCGTCCATCAACTGCTGGCTGTAGCGGGCGAGTCGCAGCTTCGCCAATGTGTTGGTGCGCGACCGTGACGGTGTGCACTCGCGGATGAACCGCACACCCCAGCGAAGCAAATCGGCGTCGGCCCGTGGCCGGACCCGAATCGACGTCGACTCACCGAGTAACGACTTCACCAGCATCGCAGGCGCTTTCGGCGAAGCCCATGCGTACGAGTGGCCGGGCGCGACGAGGCCGGCGGTGCTGGCACTGGTATCGGAGGCGATGTCGCTGCGGCGGTCGTAGACATGTATCTCGTGGCCGCGTTCGGCCAGCGCGTGAGCGGCGGCGACGCCGACGATTCCAGCGCCAAGGACGGCAATTTTCACAGCGCGGCCACATCACGCGTCGGCGCAGCCACGGCACTGGATTCGGTGAGCAGCTTGCCGTTGGTTTCCGGCGCCAGCAGCATCGTCACCAGCCAGCCGAGTCCCGCGACGCCCGCGCCGACGAGCATGGTCAGCTGCACCGAGTAATTGAGCAGGTGCGGGGCGCCGTAAACACCGATCGCCGCGCCGACTCTGCTTGCGCCCGTGGCGAATCCGTTGGCAGTGGCGCGAACGCCCGTGGGGAACAGCTCGGACGGGTAGATCGCCTCAAGGCACTGACCCGAGTACATCGCGATGCCGAAGACACAGAACAGCACGAGCACAAGCCACATCGGTGGATGCGCCACTACGGCGAGCCCGAGCAGAGGCAGCGCAGAGATCGCGAAGCTCCACAGCAAGAGCTTGCGACGGCCCCTGTTGACGAACACTGCGCCCGACAGCGAGCCGACGACGTAGAAGATCTGGATGATCACGGCACCCAGATAGGCCGTATTGCCTTCTGCAAGACCGAATTGCTTCAGAATCGCGGGCTCGTAGGTGGCGATCGCGTAGATCGGCACCAGCTGGCATGCCCAGAACAGTGCGATGAAGACCGTGCGCTTGCGGTACTCGGGCCGGAAGATCGTCATATAGCCCTTGGGGCTGTCTTCGGGCTCTTCAATATCGGCCAACGACGCGTCGGGTCCGAGCATCTGCTTGAGCACGGCTTCGGCTTCCTCGGCGCGCCCGTTGCTCAACAGCCAGCGCGGCGACTCCGGAGTGCCAAGGCGCATCGTAAGGATGAGCAACGCGGGGATCGCGCTGCTGGCAAGCATCCAGCGCCAGGCATCCGGGCCGAGGCTCAGCATGAAGTACCCGACCGCGTACGCAATTGCCGCGCCGACCGAGAACATCGTGACCAGGACGGCCAATAAGGGACCGCGGGACTTCTGCGGTGCGAACTCCGCGGCGATGGTGCCCGCAATGGCGAGGTCGGCACCGACGGCGACGCCCATCAGGGTGCGCAGCACGATCAGCTGCCACGCTTCGTCGGCGAAGAACTGCAGCGCCGATAGGACCACGAAGCACGCGAGGTCGGCGATATACACCTTCTGCCTGCCGAACTTGTCCGTCACGGCGCCGAAGATCAGACCGCCGAAGAGCATGCCCACCAAGGAGGCCGCGCCGAGAAGGCCAGCTTCCACGGCGGTCAGTGAAAATGCCACGGTGAGGAGCGGAAGAGCGACGCCGATGATGCTGAGGATGTAGCCGTCGCAGAACTCGCCGCCACCCGCGTAGAGGGTGATCAGCCACTGGGTCCGCGACGCGCGAGTGCGTTCAAGTGAGGCTGTTTGTGTCGTCATGCGGCATGACCATAGTAAGCGGTGTGCTGTGGGTCACTATATGTATCGTACTAATACACCGTTTCATTTGCGTAAAAGTCTGTATGGAAGGTCCTAGAGACGATGGATTCTGGGGTGTTAACGCCCGAGCTCGCGGGAGAGATCGCCGACGAGACAACCCGCATCCTCGGGCACAACGTATTGATTACCGACGAGAACGCGCAGGTCATCGGCAGCGGCGACGTGTCCAGAGTCGGCACGATCCACGAAGCGTCGGTGGCCGTCGTCAAGAGCGGGGTGGCGGCGAGCCACAATGCCAAGGAGGCCGCGGCCCTTGTCGGTGTGCGCCCCGGAATCACGATGCCGATCGTGCTCGACGGCGCCGTCATCGGGACGGTCGGCATCACTGGCTCACCTGCTCAGGTGGCGCGGCTTGGCCGGCTGGTGCAGCGCCAGACCGAGATCCTGCTTCGCGAGTCGCTGTTTCAGAGAACGCGCTTGCTTCGCGAGAATCGCCTAACCCAGCTCGTCCGCGACATCGTCGAGTTCGACCCGCGAATTCTGGACGAGCAGATCATCCGCGCGACCGGTGTCGAACTCGGCTACGACCTGGGGCAGCAACGCGTTGCGCTCGTATTCGAAGTGCAGTCAGGCCCGGAAAGCTACCCGTCGTCGGTGCGGGCGATCGGCGAGGTCTTCGACGCGCGCACCGACATCGTCGCCGAGCTGGCC
>JAVXWV010000036.1:0-5815 GCA_032230775.1 Mycobacterium sp.
TCGGTGAGTTCATCAACACCGCGGCCACCAACCTGCGGGGGCAAGGCGCCAACATCCGCGACACCGTCATCAAGTTGTCGCAGGCCGTGTCCGCGCTCGGCGACCACAGCAAGGACATCTTTTCCACCTTCAAAAATCTGTCGACACTGGTGACCGCACTGCATGACAGCACTGATCTGCTCGAGCAACTCAACCAGAACCTGGCGTCGGTGTCCTCGGTGCTGGCCGACGACCCGAACAAGGTCGGTCAGGCGGCCCAGGATCTCAACTCGGTGGTCGGGGATGTGCAGAGCTTTGTGGCCGACAATCGCGAAGCGATCGGCACCACGTCGGACAAATTGACCTCGATCACGAAGGTGCTGGTTGACAGCCTCGATGACATCAAGCAAGCACTGCATATTGCCCCGTCGACGATTCAGAACTTCAACAACATCTACGAGCCCGCCAACGGCTCGCTGACCGGTGCGCTGGCAGTGAACAACTTCGCAAACCCGATCTCATTCCTCTGCGGGGCGATACAGTCGGCATCCCGCATGAGCGGTGAGCAAGCTGCAAAGCTCTGCGTGCAGTATCTGGCTCCGATCGTCAAGAACCGTCAGTACAACTTCCCCCCGCTCGGGGAGGACTTCTTCGTCGGCGCGGAGGCCAGACCCAATGAGGTCACCTACAGCGAGCCGTGGATGCGCCCCGACTATGTACCACCAGCCCCCGATTCTGCGTTGCCGGCCGAGGCCGCAGGCACCGGAGCTCCCCCGCCGTCGGGGCCACCGCCCGGTTCGCCACTGCCCGCCGAGGCAGCCAGCGCAGACGAGCCGGGCGCACCTACCGTCGCCACCGACCCCGCCGCAGGCCTGCCCGGTCTGATGGTTCCCTCCGGAGGTGGCTCATGAGACGAGACCCACCGCGCCGGGTAGCGCTACACCTGGTCATGACGATGGTGGTCCTGGCAGCGATCACTGGGTGCGCCAGCTGGCGCGGGCTCAACACCCTCTCGCTGCCGGGCACTCAGGGCGGCGGCCCCGGCTCTTTCGAGATCCAGGCACAGATGCCGGACATCAGCAACCTGCAGCCGAATGCACGAGTACGGGTCGCAGACGTAACGGTGGGCACCGTGACCAAGATTGAGCGCCAGAACTGGCACGCACTCCTGACGATGAAGCTCAACAGCGGCGTCGACATGCCCGCCAATGCGACCATCAAGCTCGGCCAGACCAGCTTGCTGGGATCGTTGCACGTCGAGCTGGCACCACCGACGGACGCCCCACCGCAGGGCAAGCTGCACAACGGCTCACTCATTCCGTTGTTGCACGGCGGAGCCTTTCCCACGGTCGAGCAGACGCTTGCGGCGCTGTCGATGGTGCTCAACGGTGGCGGGCTGGGCCAGGTGCAGGACATCACCGAGGCATTCAGCACCGCGTTCCGGGGCCGGGAGCAGGACCTGAGAAGCCTGATCCAGCAGCTGGATAAGTTCACCGCATACCTCAACGACCAGACCAGTGACATCATCGCTGCCACCGACAGCCTGAACCAGCTGACTGGAAAGCTCGCCGCGCGCAAACCCGTTCTGGACAAGGCGCTCAACACCATTCCCGATGCTCTCGCGGTGCTCAACAACGAGCGGGACAATCTCGTCGAGGCCGCCGATCAGCTCGGCAAGTTCAGCGCCTTGACCGTCGACACGGTCAACCAAACCAAGGAAAACCTGGTCAAGGAGCTGAGACAGATCGGACCCGTGTTGGAGTCGCTGGCCAACGCCGGCCCCAGCCTCACGCGATCACTCGGCCTGATTCCCACCTTCCCGTTCCCGAACGAGACGATCGAAAAATGGCAGCGAGGGGACTACGCCAACCTCACGGCGATCGTCGACCTGACGCTAAGCCGCATCGACTCGGGATTCTTCACCGGAACCCGGTGGGAATGCGATCTGACCGAGCTGGAGCTCCAATGGGGCCGCACGATCGGCCAGTATCCCAGTCCGTGTACCGCTGGGGGCCCGTTCAACCCGGGCAACCCACTGACCATCCCGTACCGCTGGGATCAGGGGCCATAAATGCATTTACCTCGACGGATGAAGATCCAACTGGCCCTCTTTGCCGTGATCGCGCTCGTCGCGATGGCCGCAATGGCTCTTCACTTCATGAAGTTGCCTGCCAGGGTATTCGGTGTCGGCCGCTATACGGTGACCCTGCAACTGCCGGAAACCGGCGGGCTATACAGCACCGGCAATGTCACCTATCGCGGTACCGAGGTGGGCCGGGTGCAATCGGTGCACCTGACCGACAGCGGTGTGGAAGCGGTGCTGTCGCTGAAATCCGGTATCGACATCCCGTCGGATCTCAAGGCCGAAGTGCACAGCCAGACGGCGATCGGTGAACAGTTCGTCGAGTTGCTGCCCCGCAACGGCACATCAGCTCCGCTGAAGAACGGCGACGTGATTCCGGTAAGCGACAGCACCGTGCCGCCCGACATCAACTCACTGCTCGACACACTCAACGCCGGTCTGAAGGCGGTGCCTCGCGACAACCTGAAGACCGTCATCGACGAGTCCTACACCGCCGTCGGCGGCCTCGGACCCGAACTGTCCCGCCTGGTCAAGGGCTCGTCCGAGCTGGCCATCGAGGCACGCAAGAATCTCGACCCACTGATCGCACTGATCGACCAATCCAAGCCGGTCCTGGATTCGCAGACCAACACGTCCGATGCCATTCAGGCGTGGGCCTCAAACCTGGCCACAGTGACCAGTGAATTGCAGAATCATGACGCCGACGTCGCCGGCATCATCGACAAGGGCGGTCCCGCCGCCGGCGAGGTACGCCAGCTGGTCGAGCGGCTAAGACCGACGTTGCCGATTCTGCTGGCGAATCTGGTCAGCATTGGCCAGGTCGGGCTGACCTACCAAAACGACATCGAGCAGCTCCTGGTACTGCTGCCCCAGTCCGTCGCCTACGGCCAGGCGGGCATTGTGGCCAACGTCAACACCAAGCAGGATTACAAAGGCCAATACCTCAGCTTCAACCTCAACCTCAACCTGCCGCCGCCATGCACCACCGGTTTCCTGCCGGCACAGCAGCAGCGGATACCCACCTTCCAGGACTCGCCCGACCGCGCGCCCGGCGACCTGTATTGCAGGGTCCCGCAGGACTCGCCGTGGAATGTGCGCGGCGCCCGCAACATCCCATGTGAAACCGTGCCGGGCAAGCGCGCACCGACAGTGAAGATGTGCGAAAGCGACGAGCAGTATGTGCCGCTCAACGACGGCTACAACTGGAAGGGCGATCCCAACGCCACGCTGTCTGGCCAGGGCATCCCACAGTTGCCGCCCGGAACGCCGCCCGCAGCCGCGCCCGGTCCTGCCCCGCCGCCATCGGCAGGACCCGGTCCGCCACCGATCGCCACCGCCGAGTACGACCCAGCCACCGGCAAGTATGTCGGCCCAGATGGAAAGGTTTACACCCAATCCGACTTGGGCCAGCCTGCGCCAGAGGAGAAGACATGGCAGAACATGCTGCTGCCGCCGCCGGCGGGCTGAATGTCACAGCGGCGCAACGGCGTTGCGCGACCACCGATGGGCGTGCTGCGACGCCATCGCCCACGACTATGAACGGAACAACAGTATGCCGCTAGCAACCGAAAGCACCGATACAGACGATGTCCTCGACATCGAGGACTACTCCACGGAGCCCACTACAGACCATGCAGACGGTGCGCCGGCTGCGCGGCCGAAAAAACCCGTCTCAGCGGCCAGGCGAGCGACCGTGTTCGGTGCCGCCGCTGTCGTTGCTTTGGCGGCCCTGACGGGGTGGTTGGGTTTTCGTACCTACCAGGCGCACCAGAGTCTTTCTGAGCGAAGTCAATTCCTGCAGGCGGCCAGGCAGGGCGCGACGAATTTGACGACGATCGACTGGCAGCAGGCCGATCGCGATGTGCAGCGCATTCTCGACGGAGCCACCGGCCAGTTCTACGACGACTTCGCCAAGCGTTCACAGCCGTTCATCGATGTGGTCAAGAAATCGCAATCGACCACGGTCGGCACGGTTACCGAGGCGGGGCTGGAGTCGCAGTCGGCCGACAGCGCTGAGGTATTGGTGGCGGTGACCGTGACGACATCGAATGCCGGTGCACCGCAGCCGGATCCGCATGGATGGCGACTCCGTATCGCGGTACAGCACGTCGGCGATCAAGCGAAAGTGTCTAACGTGGAGTTCGTGCAATGAGGTGGCCGATGTCCCGCCGCGCCGGCAGCCCTACAGAGCCCGAATCCGTCGATGAGTCACCCGTGCCGGCGTCGTCGGCCGTTGCGGTGGACGAGGTCGACGACACCGATGCATGCGCCGCATCTCCGCACGCCGGCAAACCGCACGACGATGAGCGTCCCCCAAGTCGGCGCATTGGTTGGTCGCGGGTCGTCGCCTATGCGCTCCTACCGGCGATGGCGTTGCTCATCGCATCAGCCGCGGGATATCTGAAGTGGCAACAGGCCACCCTGCGCGAGGACCTGACAGCACACCCGCAATCCGTGCAGGCGGCGGTCGATGGCACCGTCGCCCTGCTGTCCTACCGGTCGGAGACCGTCGACAAGGACTTGGAAGCGGCCAAGAGTCGCATGACGGGAAAGTTCCTGGACGCCTACACCTCGTTGACCCGTGATGTGGTGATTCCTGGCGCAAAACAGAAGCAGATATCGGCGAAGGCCACCGTCGCGGCCGCGGCGCTGACGTCGGAGACCGCCCGCCACGCCGCCGTGCTGCTGTTCGTCGACCAAACGGTCGTGATCGGTCAGAGTGCGCCGTCCAACACCGCGTCCAGCGTTCGCGTCTCGCTCGACAAGATCGACGGCCGTTGGCTGATTTCACAATTCGACCCCGTGTGATGTCGGGGCCGAAGCTAGCGGTGTTCCGCCGCACACCGAGCATGTCGTCGACGGGCGTGCTCGCGGCCTGCGTGGCCCTGGCGGGTGCCGCGACGTTGGCACTGGCTCCATACGCGCGCGCCGACGTGGTGGCCTACCTGGTCAATGTGCATGTACGACCGGGCTACAACTTCCCCAACGCCGACGCCGCTCTTGGCTACGGCTACGGCATCTGCGACAAGATGTCGTCTGGCCGCGCGTACGCACAGGTCATGGGTGAGGTGAAAGAAGATTTCGCCACCTCGGATGAGTTTCAGGCGTCGTACTTGATCAACCAGGCCGTCAATGAGCTGTGCCCGGCACAGATCTGGCAGCTGCGGAACTCGGCGGCACACTACCGGCCGCCGCCGACCGTCGGGTGATGGGAAGGGAGATCGACATGCGGTATCGGCCGCTGACATTGGCTGCATTGGTCGCCGTCGGTGTGGTGACACTGCCATGCACCCCAGCCGCGAACGCCGACAACAAGCGCCTCAATGACGGGGTGGTTGCCAATGTTTACACCGTCCAGCACCAGGCGGGCTGCACGAACGACGTCAAGATCAATCCGCAGCTACGGTTGGCCGCGCAATGGCATACCGACGACGTCCTCAACAATCGAAACCTCGACGGCGACATCGGTTCTGACGCGTCGACACCGCAAGATCGGGCCGCGGCGGCGGGATTTCACGGCACGGTGGCTGAAACCGTGGCGATCAATCCGGCGCTGGCGATCAGCGGCATCGAACTGATCAATCAGTGGTATTACAACCCGGCATATCTCGCGATCATGCAGAACTGCGCCTACACCAACATTGGCGTGTGGTCACAGAACAGCGTTGATCGCACCGTCGTCGTCGCCGTGTACGGACAACCGCAATAGCGCCAATGGGCAAAGGTGCGCCTCGAAGAGGCGCACCTTACCGA
>JAVXWV010000115.1:0-2807 GCA_032230775.1 Mycobacterium sp.
CACCGCCCAGTACCACTTGCGCAAGGTTTTCACCAGGTTCGGTATCGAGTCGCGCGGCCAGCTTGATGCTGTCCTGCCCGACTGACTAGCCGAGAGTCGTTAGTCGCAGCGTGCAATGGCGGATGCGAACACGTGCCCGCTCGACTGACGATGATCCTGACCACACAACGCCGTGCCGCCGGTCACTCCAGGATTGATTTGCGAGGAAGCCATGGACGAACTACACACCGACGAACCTCCGGTGGGGCCACTCGATGAGTTTTCCGGCCATGTCGCGCCGTACGCCGAGTACCGCCGGATAGTCGACGAGCAGGCGGCGGTGCGGCGGGTGGGCACGCTGGTCGCCCGCGGAGTTGAACCGCGGGAGGTATTCGAGGCGGTAACCAGGGAAATGTCTCAGTACGTGCCCGCGGAGGCCGTCGGACTGTGGCGCTATGAGACCGGCGACGAAATCACAATGGTGGCCGCGGCTTACCATCCCGCTACAGATCCGGTGATGTGGCCCGTGGGCGCTCGAAGACCGACCGCTGGTAGCACCCTCGCGTCGAGGGTGCTGCGCACCGGCGAGCCCGCTCGGATGGACAGCTACCACAACGTCGCCGGGCTCCTCGCGACGCAGGTACATGCGGCGGGCATCCGTGCAGCGGTGGGTGTCCCGGTCATCGTCGACGGACGCGGGTGGGGCTTCGCGGCGGTCGGTACGGCACAACCGGGCCCCATGCCGGTCGCCACCGAGGTCCGCATCAGCCGCGTCGCCGAACTTATCGCGCGTGTGGTGGTGGCCGGATACCGCGACGAGCAGAAAAGGCAGCTCCTCGGCGGGGCATCTCATCGTCCGCTCCTGATTGATTCGTTGCTCGAGGGGCGAGTCCTCGATCGCTGGAGCTTGTGCGAACTCGCGAGGTGTCTTCGGCTGCCGGCCAGGGGTCCGTTCGTGGTCATCGCCGCGGAGGTTCCCGCCGTGGGAAGCGAGGCATTGCCAGACATCGAATCGAAGCTGCGCGGCCTCGACGTGTATTCGGCATGGCGGCTCCACCCCGATTTGCAGGTCGGGATCGTGCATGTCAATTCTGAGCGACAACTTGACGAGATTCTCGGTTTGGTGTCGCGGTTGGCGACAAATCGAGTCGGGGTCAGTTCGTGTTTCGACGAGCTGCGCGACACGCCACGAGCGCTGCATTTCGCCAAAGTGATGCTGCCGGGCCGACCAAACCAAGCCTCGCCGGTTGCGGTGTTCGACGGCTCGATTCTGGCCACCGCGGCACTCGCTGCACCCGAGGTGATGCTGAAATCGATCGAAGCTGCGTTGGGCGGATTTGACGACCTTCCCGAAAACGAGCGCGAGATGTTGTGCGAAACGTTTCGGGTGTGGCAGGACAACGATGCATCGGTGCGCAGGGCCGCCGAGGTGCTTTTTTGCCATCCCAATACTGTGCGTCATCGATTGCGCCGGATCGAGAGACTCACCGGCCGATCTCTCTCGCGCCCAAGGGATGTCGCCGAACTGTCTTTGGCTTCCGAAGTGCGCCGCCGGCTTACGTAGCTGCGTGGATGGTTGTTGAATACACCGATACCGGAGCAGCGTTGTATCCGTCAAGGTGTCGGGTATCGTCCTACCCCACCAAGCTGCGGATCTATCCGCGCAACGACGACAACACCACTGCCTCCGAACCACTCATCGTCGCGGTCGACCTCAACAAGTACGCATTCGAGTAATCACAACGAGAGGCAAATGGTTTCATGACGACCATGAAGGCGATCGGATCGTTCGCGGCGCTCCCGCTATCAGATCCATTGGCACTACAAGACATTGAGATCGACGTACCCGAACTGAGGCCACACGACATCTTGGTGCGGGTGATGGCCGTATCGGTCAACCCAGTGGACGTCAAGCGACGCCAAAGTCTCGCCGCGTCGTCGACGCCAACGATCCTCGGATTCGACGCCGCGGGTGTGGTCGAAGCCGTCGGGACCGCGGTGCAGACGCATTCGGTGGGTGACGAAGTGTGGTACGCGGGCGACATCAGCCGTAATGGCACCAACGCCGAGTTCCATGCCGTTGACGAGCGCATCGTGTCCCGCAAACCGGTTTCGCTGTCATTCGCCGCTGCCGCTGCGCTCCCGTTGACGACGATCACCGCGTGGGAGTCGCTGTTCGAGCGCTTCTCGCTCAACGCTGAGAGCACCGGTGACCTTTTGGTACTCGGGGCCGCCGGTGGGGTGGGCTCCATCATGATCCAACTGGCGAAGGCCCTCACCAAAGTGCGTGTGATCGCCACTGCCAGCCGGGACGAGTCCCGAGACTGGGCAATTCAGTTGGGCGCAGACGCCGTTATCGACCACCACAACTTGGTCGACGAAGCAACACATGTCGCCCCGAACGGCATCGACTACTTGTTCACGCCGCAGACACAAGGGAACGGCGAAAACTTCGTGAAGATTCTTCGTCCGTTCGGCCAGATCACTGCAATCGACGATCCAACCGACCTCGATGTGACCTCGTTGAAGGCAAAGAGCATCAGCTGGCACTGGGAGTTCATGTTCACGAGGCCGCTCTACGGATACGACATGGTGGCCCAGCAGCGGTTGCTGGCCCATACCGCCGAACTGGTGGACTCCGCAGTGCTCCGCACCACGGTAACAACCACGATCGAGGACTTCAGCGCTGTTGGAATTCGACAGGCGCACAGCGAGATCGAATCCGGTCACGCGGTCGGAAAAGTGGTTGTTACTCGGTGACAGACACGACGAGCTCCTCATGACGAACGTCGGAACAGGCTGCCCATCCACTGGCTTGCCGGTCTTGG
>JAVXWV010000147.1:0-4506 GCA_032230775.1 Mycobacterium sp.
TGCGTCCCAGCAGCAGTGCCACGGCCTCGTCGACCGATAATCCCTTGTGGCAGACGCGTTGCACCGCATCGGTGAGCGGCATCTCGACGTCGTAACTCGACGCAAGCGCGAGCACCGACTCACACGATGTGACGCCCTCGGCGATGTGGCCGCCTGCGGCGGTCAGCGCCGACTCCATCGTGCCGCCCCGGCCGAGCCGTTCGCCGAATGTGCGGTTGCGTGAGCGCGGTGACGTGCACGTCGCCACCAGATCGCCGACACCGGCGAGCCCCGCCATCGTTGCGGGTTTGGCGCCCAACGCAATTCCGAGCCGCATGATCTCGGCCAGGCCGCGGGTGATGATCGCCGCGGCGGTGTTCTCCCCCAGCCCGACACCTGCGGCCATCCCGCAGGCCAACGCTATGACGTTCTTGCACGCACCGCCGACCTCTGCGCCGATGACGTCGGCATTGGTGTACGGGCGGAAGTACGCGGTCGATAGGGCGCGCTGCAGGGTCACCGCCCTGCCGGAGTCGCTGCACGCCACAACGGTGGCTCCCGGCTGCTCGTCCGCGATCTCGCTGGCCAGGTTCGGTCCCGTGACAACCGCGACGCGCGACGGGTCGGCACCGGTCACCTGCACCACGACCTGACTCATCCGCAACAACGTGTCCAACTCGATGCCCTTGGCCAGGCTCACCAGCGTGACGTCGTCGCCGATCAGGTCCGTCCAGTGCTCGAGGTTGGCGCGCATCGTCTGGGACGGCACCGCGAGCAGCACCGTGCACGCGCCTGCCAGCGCCTCGGCCGGATCGCTTGTGGCGCGGATTGACTTCGGCAGCTCGGTGTCGCCGACATACTCCGTATTGCGGTGGGTGTCGTTGATCTCGTCTGCCAGCTCCTGGCGACGGGCCCATAACGCAACGTTGTTGCCGGCATCCGCCAAGACCTTGGCCAGCGCCGTCCCCCACGCACCGGCCCCCATCACCGCCGCCTCCACCACCGCTTCACATTAGATCAATGGCCGGTTCTGGCCTCGCTCCGCTCCTCGGCGCCTGGCGGCGCCTGCGATGCTCACTCGGCCGTCACCTCCCTAGCCTGGCCGGCCGTGCTGGCAGGATGGCGCTCATGAGCGGCACGAAGACAACCGAAGCCGCGGATGTCGGGCTGGTGATCGCCGTGAAGCGGCTGACCGCCGCCAAGACCAGGCTCGCGCCGGTGTTCTCCGCGGCCACCCGGGAAAGCGTGGTGCTGGCCATGCTGATCGACACCATCAGCGCGGCTGCCGCGGTCCCCGTGGTTTCCGCGATCACCGTCGTCACCCCAGACGAGTTTGCCGCCGATGCCGCCCGCACACTGGGCGCCCGCGTGCTGGCGGACCCGACACCGGACGGCCACCACAACCCGCTGAACAACGCAATCACCGCCGCCGAGGCCGCAATGCGCGAAGAGACGTCCAATATCGTTGCGCTGCAAGGTGACCTACCCGCACTTCAACCGCAGGAGCTGGCCGAAGCGATCGCGGCCGCTCGCGCGTATCCGCGCAGCTTCGTCGGCGACCGGCACGGGACCGGCACATCGGCGCTGTTTGCTTTCGGAGTGGCGCTCGATCCGCAGTTCGGCGCAGATTCCGCTAAGCGGCACGGTCACTCGGGCGCCATCGAGCTGACCGGCGCATGGCCCGGACTGCGGTGCGACATCGACACCCCCGACGACTTGATGGTGGCGCGGCGGCTCGGTGTCGGCCCCGCGACCACACAGGCCATCAGTAGGCCCAGGTGAACAGCTGACGACAGGTTCGCGGGTCTCGGTAGCAGGACGACTTGTTAATAGGGGATCATCAGACGGATGACCGAAGCCGAAGCCCAGATCCGCACCGACGAAAGCCAGTCGCCGGCCGGAGACGTTCGGCCGCAGGCACCGAATACCGCTGATTCGGCGCCGGAGGCGCCACCTGCGGCGACGTCACCCGCAATCGACGATGCCCTACCCGAGGATCGCTATCTCAACCGCGAACTGAGCTGGCTGGAATTCAACGCTCGCGTGCTCGCGCTCGCCGCCGACACCTCCCTTCCGCTTCTTGAGCGGGCGAAGTTCCTGGCGATCTTCGCGTCGAACCTCGACGAGTTCTACATGGTGCGGGTCGCAGGCCTGAAGCGGCGCGACGAGATGGGCCTTTCGGTGCGCTCGGCCGACGGTCTGTCACCGCGCGAGCAGCTGCGCCGGATCAGTGAGCGGACCCAGCAGATCGCCAGCCGCCATGCGCACGAATTTCTCGACTCGGTGCGTCCGGCACTGGCCGACGAAGGCATCGTCATCATGACGTGGGCCGAACTCGACGACGCCGAACGCGGGCGGCTGTCCACCTACTTCCAAGAACAGGTGTTCCCGGTGCTGACGCCGTTGGCCGTCGATCCGGCGCATCCCTTCCCGTTCGTGAGTGGGCTCTCGCTGAATCTCGCGATCACCGTCAAACATCCCGACGACGGTGGCCAACACTTCGCCCGAATTAAAGTCCCCGATAACGTCGACCGCTTCGTCGAGCTCGACCGCCGTGAGGGCTCAAACGACGTCGTGCGCTTTCTGCCGATGGAGGAGCTGATCGCCGCCTTCCTGCCGGTGCTCTTCCCCGGCCTGGAGATCGTCGAGCATCACGCATTCCGCATCACCCGCAATGCGGACTTCGAAGTGGAAGAGGATCGCGACGAAGACCTGCTGCAGGCCTTGGAGCGTGAATTGGCGCGGCGGCGCTTCGGATCCCCGGTGCGGCTGGAAGTCTCGGACGACATGACCGAGAGCATGCTCGAGTTGCTGCTGCGCGAGCTCGACGTCGACCCCGGTGATGTCATCGAGGTGCCCGGACTGCTGGATCTCACGTCGCTGTGGCAGGTGTATGGCGTCGACCGCCCCGCGCTGAAGGATCCTCCGTTCGTTCCGGCGACGCCGCCCGCGTTCGGTGAACGGGAAACACCCAAGAGCATCTTCTCCACGTTGCGCGACGGTGATGTGCTCGTGCACCACCCCTACGATTCGTTCTCCACCACGGTGCAGCGGTTCATCGAGCAGGCCGCCGCCGATCCCAACGTGCTGGCGATCAAGCAGACGCTGTACCGCACCTCAGGTGATTCACCGATCGTCAACGCGCTCATTGACGCAGCCGCGGCAGGCAAGCAGGTGGTTGCGCTCGTGGAGATCAAGGCGCGCTTCGACGAGCAGGCCAACATCAAG
Organism: Mycobacterium sp.; assembly: GCA_032230775.1. Taxonomy (GTDB): domain Bacteria; phylum Actinomycetota; class Actinomycetes; order Mycobacteriales; family Mycobacteriaceae; genus Mycobacterium. The sequence goes on from JAVXWV010000147.1 coordinate 3,208, forward strand.
TGGGCAAGGGCGCTGGAACGCGCGGGCGTGCACGTCGTATACGGACTCATCGGGCTGAAGACACACTGCAAGACGTGTCTGGTCGTGCGGCGCGAGGGATCGACGATCCGGCGCTACTGCCATATCGGGACCGGCAACTACAACCCGAAAACCGCGCGGCTGTACGAGGATGTCGGGCTGCTGACCGCCTCACCCGATATCGGCGCCGACCTCACCGACCTGTTCAACTCGCTGACGGGTTACTCGCGCAAGGAGTCCTATCGCAACCTCTTGGTGGCGCCGTACGGTGTGCGCAGAGGGATCGTCGAGCGCATCGAGCGCGAAATCGCTGCCACCCGCGAGGGTGCCGACGGTCGGATCCGGCTGAAGGCCAACGCGTTGGTGGATGAGCAGGTCATCGACGCTCTCTACCGCGCCTCGCAGGCCGGGGTGCGCGTCGAGGTGGTGGTGCGCGGCATCTGCGCATTGCGGCCGCAAGGTGCCGGATACTCCGAGAACATCACGGTGCGCTCAATCCTCGGCCGGTTCCTCGAACACTCGCGGATTATTCACTTCGGCGCCATCGACGAGTTCTGGATCGGCAGCGCCGACATGATGCACCGTAATCTCGACCGACGGGTCGAAGTGATGGCTCAAGTGAAGGATCCAAGGCTGGCCGCTCAACTGAACGACGTGTTCGAGTCCGCGATGGACCCCGCGACCCGCTGCTGGGAGCTGGGCTTCGACGGTCACTGGTCCGCGTCGCCGCACGAAGGTCAGCGCGTACGCGACCATCAGGTGTCGCTGATGGAACGCCACAGGCATCCGTGAGACGACCGGTCGGGCGTGGCGCGACCGGTCAACGGGCCCGGATGACCTGCAGGAGTTGACGTGCCGAAGGAGCTTCCACCAGAGGTGGTCCCGCTGAACAAGGCCGTTCTCGCGGCAGGCGCTGTGCTGTGGCAGCTCAACGGTGATTCCGCCACGCCGGAAATCGCCATCATCCACCGGCCGCGGTACGATGACTGGTCACTGCCCAAGGGCAAGGTGGACCCCGGCGAAACCGAACCCGTCACCGCCGTGCGCGAGGTGCATGAAGAGACCGGCTACTCGTCGCACCTCGGCAGGCGACTCGTCGCCGTCAGTTATCCCGTCGAGCAGGGCATCAAGAAAGTGCGGTACTGGGCGGCCGCCACCGTCGGCGGCGAGTTCATTCCGAACGCCGAAGTCGACGAGCTGAAGTGGCTGCCGGTTGCCGATGCGATGAAGCAGCTGGAGTATCCGCACGATCGAAAGGTGTTGCGCCGCTTTACCAGACAG
>JAVXWV010000759.1:0-5927 GCA_032230775.1 Mycobacterium sp.
CGATGACGTCAAGCAATTCCTGCACGTGGCGCCGTCGGCGATCCAGAACTACATCAACATCTATCAGCCGGCCCAGGGCGCGGCGAGCGCCATCCTGGCGCTCAACAATTTCGCCGACCCGATCACCTTTCTCTGCGGTGCGGTGCAGGCGGCGTCCCGGCTTGGCGCACAACAGTCGGCGAAGCTGTGCGCACAGTACCTTGCGCCGATCGTCAAGAACCGCCAGTACAACTTCCCGCCGCTCGGCGTGAACCTCTTCGTGGGTGCCACGGCGCGGCCCAACGAGATCACTTACAGCGAGGATTGGTTGCGGCCAGATTACATTCCGCCGCGGCCGCCGCAGGCCAGTCCACCGCCGCTTCCGGCTGAGAGCGGGCCACCCCCCGCCGTTGCACTCGACACGCCGCCGCTACCGGCTGAAGCACCGGTGGCGACCAATCCCGCTGACGGCCTGCAGGGTCTAATGGTGCCGACTGGAGCCGGATCATGATGCGCGGGCTACGAATTCGGTTGCGCGCGACGGCAGTGCTGCTGGCGCTCGCCACAGCCGTGTCTGGGTGTGCAGGTTGGCAAGGGCTCAACTCGATTCCGTTGCCGGGGGTACAGGGCCGGGGCCCGGGCGCGTTCACCATCCAGGCGCAGATGCCTGACGTGGACAACATCGAACCGAATTCTCGCGTGCGGGTCGCCGATGTCACGGTCGGTAATGTGACCAAAATTGAGCGGCAGGGCTGGCACGCACTGGTCACCATGGAGTTGAACGGCGATGTCCAATTGCCCGCCAACGCGACAGCCAAGCTCGGTCAGACGAGCTTGTTGGGTTCACTGCATATCGAGTTGGCGCCTCCGAAGGACGTTGCGCCGGAGGGCAGGCTGCACGAAGGCTCGCTGATCCCGTTGTCGTCCGCGGGCAAGTACCCGAGTACCGAGCAGACGCTGGCCGCGATCTCGTTGCTGCTCAACGGCGGTGGGATCGGAAAGGTTCAGGACATCACGGAGGCGTTCAGCACCGCGTGGACCGGCCGCGAGGCCGACCTGCGCAGCCTCATCGAGCAGCTCAACGTGTTCATCAGCTACGTCAACGACCAAAAAGACGACATCATCGCCGCCAACGAGAGCCTGGATAATCTCGTCGGTCAGTTCGCCGAGCAGAAGCCGGTGGTGGACAAGGCATTACGGACCATTCCGGATGCGTTGGCGGTACTCAAGGAACAGCGTGACAACCTCACCGAGGCGCTCGCGCAGCTGGGTAGGTTCAGCGCACTGGCAGCCGATTCGGTCAACCAGACCAAGGAGGCACTGGTTCAAGAGCTCAAAGATCTTGGGCCGGTGCTGGAATCATTGGCCAACGCCGGTCCGGCGCTGACCCGCGCATTGAGCTTCCTGCCTACCTTCCCGTTTCCCAAGGAGACGCTCACCAACTGGCTCCGCGGCGACTACGCCAACCTGTCATTGATCGTGGACCTGACATTGAGCCGGATCGATTCCGCAGTATTCACCGGAACGCGGTGGGAGTGCGATCTGACTTGGCTGGAGCTGCAGTGGGGCCGCACCATCGGCCAGATGCCAAGCCCATGCACCGCGGGCAACTCGTACACGCAGGGCAATCCGTTGCTGGTGCCGTACCACTGGGATCAGGGGCCATAACATGCGAATGACTAGGCAGATCGTCATCCAGCTGTTGATCTTCAGCCTGCTGGCGGTCACTGCGCTCGGGATCATGGTCTTCGGGTACATGCGTCTGCCCGCGCTTCTCGGCATCGGGCAGTATCGGGTGACCGTGGAGCTACCGGAATCGGGTGGGCTCTATCCGCGGGGCAATGTCACGTATCGCGGCACGCAGGTCGGCATTGTCAAAAGTGTCAACGTGACCGATACCGGAGTAGCGGCGGAGCTGTCGCTGGATTCCGGCATCAAGATCCCCGCGGACGTCGAAGCCGAGGTGCACTCCCAGTCCGCGGTCGGCGAGCTGTACGTCACGCTTCTCCCGCGCAGCGGCGAGGGACCCGTACTGCGCGACGGAGATGTGATCCCGCAGGATCGCACCAGGGTCCCGACCGATGTCAACAAGGTTTTGGACGCCACCAACCGCGGCCTGGCGGCGATCCCGCGCGACAACCTGAAGACGGCCGTCGACGAGGCCTACATCGCAGTCGGCGGACTCGGGCCGGAGATCTCCCGGCTGGTCCACGGAGGAACCGCGCTCGCCATCGACGCCCGCAAGAATCTCGATCCGTTGACCACCCTGATCGACCAGTCGAAACCGATCCTGGACACACAGACCGACACGTCGGGGTCGATCCAGGCCTGGGCTTCGAACTTGGCGACGATCACCGGTGAGCTGCAATCCCAGGACACCGCCGTGGCCGGGATCCTGGAGAAGGGTCCCGGCGCCGCCGATGAGGTGCGGGCCCTTTTCGATAGGCTTCAGCCCACGCTGCCGATCGTGCTGGCGAACCTGGTGAGTATCGGCCAGGTAGCCGTCACCTACCAGCCGAGCCTCGAGCAGCTGCTGGTGCTCTTGCCGCAGGGCACCGCAACCACGGCGGCAATCGGCGTGGCCAAACGGAACACCAAGCAGGACTACATGGGTGATTACCTGTTCCTCAACCTGAACCTCAACCTGCCGCCGCCATGCACGACTGGCTTCCTGCCTGCCCAACAGCGGCGGGTCCCAACTTTCGAGGACTATCCGGACCGGCCCGCCGGTGACCTGTACTGCCGCATCCCGCAGGACGCGCCGTTCAATGTGCGCGGCGCACGCAACCTGCCATGCGAAACCGTCCCCGGCAAACGTGCGCCGACGGTGAAGCTGTGTGAGAGCAACGAGAACTACGTGCCTCTCAACGACGGCTACAACTGGAAGGGCGACCCCAACGCGACACTGTCCGGGCAGCCCATCCCGCAGCTGCCACCCGGCTCGCCACCTGCACAAGCAGCTCCGCCGCCGGGCCCGGCGCCGCCGCCGATCGCGGCCGCCGAGTACGACCCAGCAACGGGCACGTACGTTGGACCGGACGGGCGTGTGTACACACAGTCCAACCTGGCCCGCAGTGCCACAGAGGAGCAAACATGGCAGACGATGCTGTTGCCCCCGACGGGGAACTGAGCAAGTCGACCGCTACCGAGGAGACGTCGAGCGCCACCGAGCCGGAGTCGGCCGGTAGCGAGACCAGCGAGACGGTAGTGGCGGCCGAGACCGAAAAGGCAACGGACGGCGCCGACGACAGCGCCGACGACAGCGCCGACTACGACGACGATGCGCTCGACGAGGAAGCCGCGCCCGCCAAGCCGCGCATGTCGCACGTGCGGTTGGCGACGATCGTCGGGCTGGTCCTGGTAGTGGCGCTCGCCGGTCTCACCGGCTGGTTGGGGTTTCGCGCCTACCAGTCGCACAAGGCCGAAGAACAACGCAACCTCTACCTCCAAGTCGGTCGGCAGGGTGCGCTGAACCTGACCACCATCGACTGGCAGCAGGCCGACGCGAACGTGCAGCGCATCCTGGACTCGGCGACGGGAACCTTCTACGACGACTTCCAGAAGCGTGCGCAGCCGTTCGTCGAGGTCGTCAAGCAGGCGCAGTCGAAGTCGGTCGGCACCATCGCGGAGGCGGGCTTGGAGTCCGAATCCGACGACGGCGCACAAGTGCTCGTCGCGGTGACGGTCAAGACGTCCAATGCCGGTGCGCCGGAACAATCTCCACGCGCGTGGCGGATGCGCATCTCGGTGCAGAAGGTCGGCGACGAGGCCAAGGTGTCCAACGTGGAGTTCGTCCCGTGAGCAAGCACAGCAAAGAGCAGACTGGAGAAGCAGAGACCACTGTGACGCCGACCGACACCAAATCCGAATCTGAGGAGACTTCGACGGAGGAGTCGGTCGACAAGACCGAGGTGTCCGACGAGGTCGACAAGGCCGACGAGCCAACCGAAACCGCCGATGAGACATCGGAGTCCGCTGAGCCGAAGAAGCCCAAGCGGAGCATCCAATGGACACGGGTGTTCGCGTTCGGTGTGCTGCCCGCCGTGGCTCTGCTGCTGGCGTTGGGTGCCGGATACCTGAAGTGGATGGACAATTCGGTGCGCAACAGTGAGACGGCGCGCATCGAGTCGGTCCAGACCGCCAAGGACAGCACGATCGCGCTGCTGTCGTACAAGCCCGACACCGTCGAGCAACAGCTCGGCGCTGCGCGCGACCTGCTGACCGGCGATTTCCGCGACTCGTACACCTCGCTGACCAACGACGTCGTTATCCCGGGTGCCAAGCAGAAGCAGATCTCCGCGGTGGCAACGGTTCCCGCCGTTGCTTCGGTGTCAGCCAAGCCCAATCAAGCCGTGGTGCTGGTGTTCGTCAACCAGACCGTGATCGTCGGTAAGGATGCGCCGACCGACACCGCGTCCAGTGTGCGGGTGACGCTGGACAAGGTCGGCGACCGCTGGCTGATCGCCAAATTCGACCCGGTGTAGGTGTGCCCGAACCACAGTGGCTCGACGTCGCGACGCCGGCCGTGCAGCTGCGCGCGTTGAGCTGGGGCCCGGCTGACGCACCAATCGCGTTGTGCCTGCATGGTTTCCCTGACACTGCGTACGGATGGCGCAAGATCGCGCCACAGTTGGTGGACGCGGGGTGGCGAGTTGTCGCGCCGTTCATGCGCGGCTACGCGCCGACGTCGCTCCCGTCGGACGGCAGCTACCACGTCGGCGCGCTGATGGACGACGCGCTGCGGGTGCTGGACGCGGCAGGCCCGACGGGACGCGATGTGCTCATCGGCCACGACTGGGGCGCGATCGCCGGGGCAGGCCTCGCCGCAATGCCCGACAGCCCGTTCGCCAAGGCCGTCATCATGTCGATACCGATGAGCGCGGCGTTCCAGCCTTTCGGCCGGGTTCCGCAGCCTGCGCGCCTTGCCGCCAAGCTGCCGCGACAGCTGCTGGATAGCTGGTACATCATGTACTTCCAATTGCCTTGGCTGCCAGACCGTTCCGCGTCGTGGGTGCTGCCAAAGCTGTGGCGGGATTGGTCGCCCGGATATCGCGCAGACGAAGACCTCCGCTATGTCGACGCTGCGATCGGCGCACCCGAGCGGTGGCGCGCCGCGCTCGGGTACTACCGCGCTACGGTGCGCAATAGCTGCCCGCCCGCGCAGTACGCCGAATTGCATAAACATTGGCTGTCGGCGCCGCGGCTGCCCACCCTCTACCTGCACGGCACGGTCGACGGCTGCTCGGAGGACTACACGCCGTGGATTGAACGGGTATTACCCGACGAAAGCGAGATCGCGCTGATCGAGAACGGCGGACACTTCCTGCAACTCGATCAGCCCGATGTCGTCGCGCGTCACATCGTCGACTTCGTGGGGCAGGCCTCGTGAGGGAGTTCGGGCACTGCCCGTTGTGCCCGCCTAAGAGCGACAAAGTCGCTTATTAGTTAGGCATTCTCGTCGACGAGCGACGTTGTCGCTCAGAGGCGGCCAATTCGCTTAGTGCGTTCCGGGGCGCCTAGCTACGACTTCTTCAGGCCGGGATGGTTGCGCGCGACCAGCCGTAGCAGCAGCCGGCGCGGCGTGAGGTGATTGATCACCGCCGCGATGCGGTTGGGCATTCCTGGAACGATCACACCCTTCCCCGACGCCAGGCCGTCGACAGCGGCCTTGGCCACGGCGTCTGCGTGCTGCCACAGGAACTTCGGCAACACCTTCTCGCTCTCTTCGTCTGGAATGCCTTCGGCCTCGAGGAAGCCGGTGTACACGGGCCCGGGGCACAACGTCGCGACCGTGACTCCGGTGCCCTTGAGCTCTTCGCGCATCGCATGGGTGTAGGACAGCACGAAGGCCTTGGCCGCGCCGTACGACGCCTGCCCCGGTACGGGTCCGAACGCGCCAACCGAAGCGACGTTGAGCACCGCGCCCCGTCCGCGCTTGACCATGCTGG
>JAVXWV010000218.1:0-6424 GCA_032230775.1 Mycobacterium sp.
CATCGGGCCGACGTCGATGGAGAACCGAGGCTCACCCGTCGCATTCGTCGTCGACGGCATCCACGCCCACGACGTCGGGCAGGTCCTCGACGATGACGGCGTCGCGGTGCGGGTGGGTCACCACTGCGCGTGGCCGTTGCATCGGCGGTTCGGCATCGCCGCGACCGCGCGGGCGTCGTTCGCCGTGTACAACACGCTCGACGAGGTGGACCGACTGGTAGCCGGTGTGCGGCACGCGGTGGAATTCTTCGGCAGGGGCTGACAGTGCGGCTGGAGCAGCTCTATCAGGAAGTGATCCTCGATCACTACAAGCGCCCGCATCACCGCGGGCTGCGGGAGCCGTACGGCGCCGAGTCCTTTCAGGTGAACCCGACGTGCGGCGACGAGGTCAGGCTGCGGGTGGCTTTGACCGACGACGGTGAGCGGGTCGCCGACGTTTCCTATGACGGGCAGGGATGTTCGATCAGCCAGGCCTCGACGTCGGTGCTGACCGATCAGGTGATCGGGCAGAGCGTCGGGGACGCCCTCGCGACGGTGGCGTCGTTCACCGAGATGATTTCGTCGCGCGGAACCGTTGAGGGTGACGAAGATGTACTGGGAGACGGCATCGCATTTGCGGGTGTCGCCAAGTACCCGGCCCGCGTGAAATGCGCGCTGCTGGGCTGGATGGCATTCAAAGACGCGCTGGCTCAGGCCAGCGACGAATTGGAGGAAGACGATGAGCGACACCGCAGCGCCTAACGACGAGCTGCTCGCCGACCTCGAGGAGGCTATGCGCGACGTCGTCGACCCCGAACTCGGGATAAACGTCGTCGACTTGGGCCTCGTCTACGGCTTGAACGTGGAGAAGGGGGAGCAGGGCGACGTCGCGTTGATCGATATGACACTGACCTCGGCGGCCTGCCCGCTGACCGACGTGATCGAGGATCAGTCGCGCAGCGCGCTCGTTGGCGCGGGGTTGGTAACCGAGATCAAGATCAACTGGGTGTGGAACCCGCCGTGGGGCCCGGACAAGATCACCGAGGACGGCCGCGAACAGCTGCGCGCCCTCGGATTCACCGTCTAGGGCTTGGGCAGGGCCGGTTGCCGGCCTGTCGAACCGTGATCGACGTGGCCTGTAGCGCACCGCTGCTGTCCTCGGTCCCGCGACCCGCAATGCATTTGCCCGCCGTGATGGCCTGCGAATTGGCGCCCACCCGTTTGGCGTAGCGGGTGTCGCCGTTGATCTCGACGGTCGTCGGGTTCGGGTTTCCTTCGGTCGTCACCACGATGGTGTTGCCAGTGACGGAGGCGACTGTTCCGCGCACGCCTCGCCCGTCCTGAGCTTGTGGGCATCGGCCGTTGCCCGCCGAACTGACAACGACTGCGCGGGCGGTGATTGGGCCGCTAGGTTGACTGTCTCGTGTCGGGCGGATGCTCACGCAACTACCCGCCGTGACATCGGACAGCTGTGCCGAGCCCATCTCTGCAACTGTCGTCTCGTTAGTGAAAGCGATTGTGGCGGTTGAGTTTTTCTCCGTCACCTGAATCGTGTTGCCGGACACCGACGCGATGAGGCCTGCGACTCTGTCCATAGGCTTGTTCGGTTTAGGCGTTGTTGCCGGGGCCGGCGAGGCCGTCGCCGTCGCCTTTGCCGTTGTCGTTGGCCCAGGTGTGCTCGATGAATTACACCCCGCGAGCGCCACTGCTGCGGCGGCTGTGACTGCAATGATTCCGTATCGCATGGGCCCACGATCCGTCGCACAGCTGGGTGTGATGTTTGAAGCCGATGTGAAAGTCCTAGTAATCCGACTTCGGGCCGCAGGAAGCATCACAATTGCGGTGTGGTCACGGTCCCGGCGTTCGTCTGGCGGGGTGGATTCCTTCGTAGGGCGCTGACAGTGGGCGGCGCGGTCGGGATCGCCCTTGGCGCCATGTCGTGGCTCGATTCCGGATTTCTGTTGTCCGGTGTCGTCGTGCTCGTCGTCGTCGGTGCGTTCTATGGCATCTGGATGGCTCGCCGGATGGCCCGATACTGGCCGGGCGCCAAGCAACTGAGCGGCGACGAGCGTGTCACGGTCGTCCGCGCCGCCCGGCGCGGCGAGCGAATCGACAACGCCCGACTGGCCCAAGCGGTCGTCGACTACAGCAGTGGAATGCACGCGGCCGCCGAAAGGGCTCGGCCGTTTCGATGGCTGCTACCGCTGGTCCTCGTCGTTTCCTTGGGGACAGCGGTGTGGGACGCGGTGTACGGCTCATGGGGCAACGCTGCGGCGTCGGCCATCTATCTGGCATTGCTCCTGATCGAGCTGTTCTGGTGGCCGAAGCGGCGGGACGAGCTGCTGGCCAATGGCGATCGCGCGGCGGACATCGCGCAGCATTTGTCCGCGCGTGAATGAGCAACCTCCAGCGGTGAGCAGGTTCATGCCGATTCTCTGCCAGAAATTCGAGTACGCCCATACGCTAGTGAGCGCGTCAGGCCGCCCCGATCATCGATCCGAGGCATCCAGACGCGAAGGGGGTCCCGATGGGCCGACTCGACGGCAAAGTCGCGTTCATTACAGGCGTCGCCCGGGGCCAGGGACGATCCCATGCCATCCGCCTGGCCGAAGAGGGCGCCGACATCGTCGGTGTCGACTCGCTCGCCGATTTCGGCACCACGGCCTACCCGATGCCCACGCAGGACGACCTCGATGAGACGACAGTGTTGGTCGAGAAGACCGGCCGCAGGGCCATCCTGTCGCGCGCCGACGTGCGCGATCGCGAGGGTTTGTTGCGTTCCGTGTCGGACGGCGTAGCCGACCTCGGCCGGTTGGACATCGTCTGCGCGAATGCGGGCATCATGCCCATCGGACGACCTCTCTGGGAGATCTCTGCGGAGCAATGGCAGAGCGTCATCGACATCAACCTCACCGGTGTGTTCAACACGCTGGCCGGCACCGTGCCGCCGATGCGGGCCGCCGGAAATGGCGGGTCGATCATTCTCACGGCGTCGGCTGCGGGGCTGCGGTTTGGGCTGAACCTCGGCGACTATGCGGCAACCAAGGCCGGCGTCATCGCCCTTGCGAAAACTTTGGCGAATGAGGTTGCCGCCGAAGGTATTCGGGTCAATGCCATCTGCCCCGGCGCAGTCGCGACCCCCATGATCATGGCCAATGAGGAGTTGTTCAAGCTCTTCCGGCCCGATATGGAGAATCCGACATTGCAGGACTGCGAACCTGCATTCAAGACATTGATGCCGATGGGCGGTCCGTGGCTGGCACCCGAAGACGTGTCGAACATGGTGGTATTCCTCGCCAGCGACGAGGCGTCGTCGGTCACTGGGACTGCGATGTCGGTAGATCAGGGAACTGTCAACAGGTGAGAGAAGGAGTCATGACATGAGCGCGGTCACCGAAGCGGTTGTGCCGCTTAGCAATACCAGCCGGCTCTTCATCGATGGCGAATGGGTCAAGCCAAGCTCCGATGCCGTCTTTGACGTCATCGACTCGGCGACCGAGGAGACGTATTTCCAAGTTCCGGAAGCGCAGGCCGCCGACATGGACCTGGCCATCGGTGCCGCTCATCGGGCGTTCTACACCGGCCCGTGGGCACGGATGACACACGCCGAGCGGGCGGCCTATCTGCTGGCGATGGCCGACAAGCTCGAGGCGCGCGCATCCGATTACAGCGCCATGTGGCCACGCGAATCCGGGGTGCTGCACGCCTTCGCGCAGGCCAATGAATCCGGCAGCTCAGCAACGCTGCGATTCTATGCAGGCATGGCCGACGACTACCCATTTGAGGAGCCATTCGCGCCGAGCGCGTTGTCGTTGGCGGGCGGCGGATTCGGACTCCTCGTACGCGAGCCGGTCGGTGTGGTGGGCGCTATCATCCCGTGGAACGCCCCCTTGCCGCTGATCCTCATCAAGGCCGCGCCGGCGCTGCTGGCCGGATGCACGGTGATCGTGAAGGTCTCGCCCGAGGCGCCCGGCGCCGGATACCTGTTGGCCGAAATCGCCGAGGAGGTCGGCCTGCCCGCCGGGGTGCTGAACATACTGACGGCCGACCGTGAAGTGTCCGAGCTGTTGGTGCGCGACCATCGCGTCGACAAGATCGCCTTCACCGGATCGACCGCGGCGGGGCGGAAAATCGGGGCGATCTGCGGTGAGCGGATTGCCCGGTGCACGCTCGAGCTCGGCGGCAAGTCGGCCGCGGTGATCCTCGACGACGCGGACATGAACGTCGCCGCAATGACGTTGGCGGGTGCGGAATGCTTCCTGTCCGGCCAGGTCTGTGCGTCGTTGACGCGGATCGTGGTTCCGCGCCAACGTCATGACGAGTTCGCCGACGCGCTCGCCGCCGCATTCTCCGCGGTTCAGGTGGGCGACCCATTCGACCCGGCAACACAGATGGGACCGCTGGCGATGGAGCGCCAGCGCGACCGGGTGGAGCACTACATCGCCAAGGGGATCGAGGAAGGCGCGACGCTGGTGACCGGGGGAGGCCGGCCCAAACACCTCGACCGCGGCTACTACATCGAACCGACGGTGTTCGCGGGAGTGGACAACAAACATGTGATCGCGCAGGAGGAGATCTTCGGGCCGGTGCTCAGCGTGATCCCCGCCGACAACGACGAGCATGCAGTCGATATCGCCAACGACACGATCTACGGACTTAACGCGGCGGTCTTCACGCCCGACGCGACACGGGCTCGGGAGGTCGCGGCACGACTGCGGTCGGGCACTGTCGGGCACAACGGCATGCGGATGGACATGGACACCTCGTTCGGTGGGTTCAAACAGTCCGGCCTGGGCCGCGAGGGCGGCAGGGAAGGTCTCCTGCCGTACCTGGAGACCAAGACGGTGCTGCTGGACGAGCCGCCGACGTAGCTCAGTTGAATACGTCGTTGAGCGTCACCGTCTGCAGATTGCGGGTCGCGATGAGTTGGCTGAGTTGGTCGTAGCAGTGCGTGATTGTGGGCAGATTGGCGTGGGCCAACACGATCTGTTGGGGCGAAAACGACCGCATCGCGCACGCGACAAGATTGCTCGCGGTCTCTGGGAGTGAATCGCCGATGGTCCCGCTCCACAGCGTGACGGTTGTGTAGCCGAGATCGGCTGCCACTCTGTCGATGTCGTCGTTGTGCACTCCGTAGGGCGGCCGGAAGTACGGGGCACCGTCGCCGCCATACGTGTTTCGCAGAAAATCGGCGTTGCGCCTGATTTGGTCGTGCACCGCGCTCATGCTGATCCGGTTGAGGTAGGGGTGTGACCAGGTGTGGTTGGCCATCTGGACCTGTCCCGAGTCTGCCAGCGGCCGCAGCGCCGGTGCGTTGTCTGACCACGACGGGTTGACGCCGTTGACGAAGAAGGTCAGGCGCGTGCCCGTGTCCCGACAGAACTGTGCGAACGCCGCGACGACCGGGCTGCTGACACCGTCGTCCACGGTGAGTGCGAGCTGGTTGCCGTCACCGGGCAGCCGGGTCAGGACTCCAACGGGTGCGGGCACCCTGGCCTGCGCGGCGGGCAATCTGACCGCGGCCGCCATGGGTGCCCGGGAAACCGATGCGACCACCCCCATGGCGATAGCCGCCAGCATCGTCCGCCTGTCAACGCAGGCCATGGTGCAATGGTAGTTCCGCCGGCCAGAAATGAACCCAATCCGCTTCTGCGCCTTTGCTTCTCATTCACTGGGAAGCGACTGTAGGGTTTCCCGCCCCGACTCCTGGCGGACGTGTAACGCTAGGGCCTGATCTGCCCACTACTGAGCGGAAGGGAGGCACAAATGGCCGATGGTTTCGACGGCGTCTACGTCGATACCCGCCGCCAGCTGCGCGGCGTCGCCGAAAGCCTGATCGCGGGGCCGCAATACCGCGCGTCGGGCACCATCCGGCTCGCAGTACGCCCCGACGGCTTCACTGGGGTCAGCATCCCGATCGCCGTGCACGGCACCGAGTTGGTTCTACCGAGCGGGCGCGTCGCGCTCGATGGTCCGGTAAGCGAAATCGCTGCCGGCCTCGACTCAGGCCCACCCGACGGTGTCTACGACGTCGTCGACCCGTTGCCCGCCGACGCCGTTCTCAGCCTCGATGCAGCCGCTGCCGAGTGGATCCACCGCAGCCACTACGCGGGCGGGCACGCCATCAAGAATGTCCTGCCCGAACGGCATCCGGTGCTGTGGCCCGAGCACTTCGACGTCGCTACCACCGAGGACGACGTGAATTACGGGGTCTCCGCAGGCGATGACTACCACCCGACGCCCTACGCGTACGTCGGGCCATGGACCCAGCGCAGCGGACCGTTCTGGAACGCGCCCTTCGGAGCGTCGTACCCGCTGAACCCCGCACACGATGTCGACGAACTCACCTCGCGCATCTCCGATTTCTTCGAACGCGGCCGCCGGGAAGTCTCGAAACCGTAATTGCGCGCCGTTTTGCGCCGACCATATGGTGGGAACACACAGA
>JAVXWV010000232.1:0-4840 GCA_032230775.1 Mycobacterium sp.
CGCGGTTGAGCCCCGGCCTTACCGGCACCTTCGTCTCTGTGCCCTCCGAAAGCGACATCGTCATCGAGCCGTCGCTGTTGGCGAGGTAGTTGATCTCCGCGGTCCAGTCCGCAGGCAGCACCGGGCCATCCAGTGGCATCGACACAGGGAAGTCGGGCTGCACCAGATAGCCGCAGTTCGGCTCGGGCCCGGGAAGGATCGACCGTACCCACGTGACCTTTGCGTCGACAACGTGACCGCTCGAATCCAGCATCCGCAACTCGCTTGTCGCGCCTGCGAATTCGGGCCGGTCGTCCAGGAGCGCGAACATGTGACTGGCGAAGTGCTCCGGCGAAGCCACCCGCTGCAAGACCAGTGGATCGACCTCCTGGTCCAGAAGCGGTGCATCCGATGCGGCGTGCGCCGCGGCGAGCCCGGCCTGCGCGTTCTGCAGATATTGTCGCGTCGGATTGTCACGCCAGCTGGCCAAGAAGGTCGTGGTCGAGTACAGGCTGCTCACAACGAATGCCGTTGTGGTGCACACCGTTACCACCGTCCGCGTCCGTGAGGAATCCAGCCACGCCGAACGGTCACGGTTCGGCGCGCACAACCCGACCGCGAGCAGCAGCGCGAGCACCACGACAAGGTCCGGCAGGTAGCGCAACGTCTGCGCCAGCTCGAGCGCGGTGAACCGCGACGAGCGCATCAGGTAGATCGGGATCTGGCACGCGACTGCGTACCCGACAGCCGCCAGCCACACGGGCCCGATCCGTTCCTTGCGCATGAATGAGATCGCCACCACGGCCGCCAGCGCCACCCACCCCAGAACCATCACTGCCACTGGCGGCGTACCCCACGGCGACGCCGGGGCCCAGCGCTGCCAATCCCACGGTCCGCCAACCAAACCCGGCACGATCCCATGAGTCACCGATCGGCTCAACAGATCCCACGTCATCGAAACGTCGAAGCTCCAACGCTTCTGATCCACCACCACCAGATAGACGGCGATCCACGCCGCCGTCACCGCCAGCGCAGACACCCACAGCCGAACCCCTCGCCGCCACACCTCCATCACGGAGCCCGAGCTGGTGACATGGGCGTACAACGCCGCGACGGTGAAGGCCACAAACGGGATGGCGGCCGCCTTCTCGAAGAACAGCAACCCCCCGAAGTACACCAGCAGGCCCGTCGCCGCATACCGCTGGTTTCCGGTGCGCACCAGCAGCACCGCGTCGGCGCACACCCACGCCATCGCGGCCAGCATCGGCAGCGAGTTCAGCGCCGCCGCCCACCACGCAAATGCAGGCACTCCGAGCGGGGTGAACAAGGCGAACGTCAGGGGCAACAGCAGCACCGGGCGCCAGCCGAGGATGGCGTGCAGCGCCCGCAGCAGTGCCAGCGATGCCAGCAGCTGCAGCACCACCAGGCTGATCGCAGGCCCGACCCAGTTCAACGGCGCGAGCCGGGTGATGCCACCCGCGACCAGGAACGCCCCAGGCATGACGTGCCCGTCGTGGTCGTCGAACAGATACGCCGGTGACAGCAGGCCCTGCGTGCCTGCGCGGCCGGTCAGGATCAGGTCGTCCCAGTAGAAGTAGCCGCGAAACGCCAGCACCGCCCGAACAACCAACTGCACCGCGATCAACGCGGTGGCAGTGCGGGCGACCCAGTTCACGCTCGTCGAGCCTACGGTCCAAGCAGGCGCACACGGGCCGTCGGTATGGTGTGCCGATGCGCACACTGGTGACCGGGGCAGCCGGTTTCATTGGATCGACGCTGGTAGATCGCCTGCTGGCGGACGGCCACTCGGTGTTCGGCGTCGACGACCTCAGCTCGGGGCGCAGCGAGAACCTCGGCCAGGCGGAGCGGTACGACGGCTTCGAATTCGCCAAGGCCGACATCGTGGACGCCGACCTGATCGGGCTGCTCGCCGACGCGAAGCCGGAGGTCGTCTTCCACCTGGCCGCCCAGATCTCGGTCACGCGCTCGGTCGACGAACCGCAATTCGACTCGACGGTCAACGTCGTCGGAACGGTCCGTCTCGCAGAGGCCGCTCGTCGCGCAGGCGTCCGCAAGGTGGTGCACACGTCGTCGGGTGGCTCGATATACGGCATTCCGCCCGCCTATCCGACCAACGAGCAGGTCCCGGTCAACCCGGCGTCCCCGTACGCGGCGAGCAAGGTCGCGGGCGAGGTCTATCTGAATATGTTCCGCAACCTCTACGGCTTGCAGTGCTCACACATCGCGCCCGGCAACGTCTTCGGCCCGCGTCAGGACCCGCACGGCGAGGCCGGGGTGGTGGCGATCTTCTCGCGTGCGCTGCTGTCGGGAAAGCCGACCAAGATCTTCGGCGACGGAACCGATACCCGCGACTATGTGTTCGTCGACGACGTGGTCGACGCGTTCGTCAAGGCATCTGGTGCGCACGGTGACGGGCAGCGCTTCAACATCGCCACCGGAACCGAAACCTCGACGCGCCAGCTGCACACGCTGATCGCGAAGGCGGCCGGTGCGCCTGACGATCCCGAATTCCACCCGCCGCGCCTTGGCGACCTGAAGCGATCCTGCCTGGACATCAACCTGGCCGCTGACGTGCTGGGTTGGCGGCCGCAGTTCGATATCGGGGCCGGCGTCGCCCGGACCGTCGATTTCTTCCGCGAGCAAGAAAGATTGTAAGTACTCACATTTTATTGTAGGTTGGCTGCATGACCTACGACGTGATCGTTCGCAACGGGCTGTGGTTCGACGGCACCGGGGCCGCTCCCCAGGTTCGTACGCTGGGCATTCGCGACGGAATCGTCGCCGCGGTGTCCGCCTCATCGCTGGACGAGACCGGCTGCCCGGACGTGATCGACGCGGCAGGCAAATGGGTGCTACCCGGCTTCATCGATGTGCATACCCACTACGACGCCGAGGTGCTGCTCGATCCCGGACTGCGGGAGTCGGTGCGCCACGGCGTCACCACGGTGCTACTCGGTAATTGCTCGCTGTCGACCGTGTACGCAGACACCGAGGACGCCGCCGACCTGTTCAGCCGGGTGGAGGCCGTGCCGCGAAAGTTCGTGCTCGGTGCGCTGGAGGCCAAGAAGACGTGGGCTACTCCTGCCGAATATGTTCGCGTCCTCGACGATCTGCCGCTCGGGCCGAATGTCAGTTCCATGCTCGGGCATTCGGACCTGCGTACCGCGGTCCTCGGCCTCGACCGCGCAACGACCGCTGGCGTGAACCCGACCGCGGCCGAGCTCGACCAGATGGCCGCGATGCTCGAAAAGGCGCTCAATGCTGGGCTTCTCGGAATGTCCGGGATGGACGCGGCAATCGACAAACTCGACGGTGAACGCTTCCGATCGCGGGCACTGCCGTCGACCTTCGCCACGTGGCGGGAAAGGCGGAAGCTGATCGCCGTACTGCGCAAGCACGGCCGGATCCTGCAGAGCGCTCCCGATGTCAAGAGCCCGATGTCGGCGCTGAACTTCTTCTTGTCCAGCAGCCGCATGTTCGGACGGCGCCCTGGCGTACGGATGAGCTTGCTGGTGTCGGCCGACGCCAAGTCGGCACCCGGCGCAGTTCGCGTGTTCGGCCCGGGCACCCGGCTGATCAACAAGCTGTTGGGATCGTTCGTACGCTTCCAGCATCTTCCCGTTCCGTTCGAGTTGTATTCAGACGGAATCGATCTGCCCGTGTTCGAAGAATTCGGCGCAGGCACTGCCGCCCTGCATCTCCGGGATCAACTGGAGCGCAACGAACTACTCGCCGACACCGAGTACCGTCGGCGGTTCCGCCGCTCGTTCGACCGCATCAAGCTCGGACCGTCGTTGTGGCACCGCGACTTTCACGACGCGAAGATCGTCGAATGCCCGGACACGACGCTGATCGGTAAAAGCTTCGGGCAGATCGCCGACGAGCGCGGGCTGCACCCACTCGACGCGTTCTTGGACGTGCTTGTCGAGAACGGTGAGCGCAACGTCCGCTGGACCACCGTCGTCGCCAACCACCGGCCCAAGCATCTCGACAAGCTGGCCGCGGACCCATCCATCCACATGGGTTTCTCCGACGCCGGTGCGCACCTGCGCAATATGGCCTTCTACAACTTCTCGCTGCGACTGCTGAAGCGAGTCCGTGACGCCGACCGCGCCGGGCGCCCGTTCCTCACCGTCCAGCGGGCTGTGCATCGCCTCACCGCCGAGGTCGCCGAGTGGTTCGGCCTCGACGCGGGCACGCTGCGCGAGGGGGAACGCGCGGACTTCGTCGTGATCGACCCGGCGGGCCTCGACGAATCGGTCGATGGCTATCACGAGGAAAAGGTCCCGTTCTACGGCGGGCTGTCGCGGATGGTCAATCGCAACGACGCCGCGGTCGTTGCCACGGGCGTTGGCGGGACCGTCGTGTACCGCAACGGCCAATTCCGTGAGGGTTACGGCACGACAGTGAAGTCGGGCCGCTTCATTGGGGCCGATGGCCAATCCGCGAAAGCTCTTGCCTGACATGGCGAGAACGCAGCAGCAGCGCCGCGAGGAGACCATCGCGCGCCTGCTGGACGCCAGTATCGAGACCATTGTCGAGGTCGGCTACGCCCGGGCATCAGCGGCGGTGATCGCCAGGCGCGCGCAGGTGTCCGACGGTGCGCTGTTCCGGCACTTCCCCACGATGGGCGATTTCATGGCGGCCACGGCGCACGAAGTGATGCGACGCCAGTTGGATCTGTTCACGAAGCGGGTCGCCGAGATTCCCGCGGGCAAGCCGGCGATGGAGGCGGCGTTGACGATCCTGCGCGACGTCACTGGCAACGCCACCAACACCGTGATGTACGAGCTGCTGGTCGCCGCCCGTACCGATGAAAAGCTCAGGGCCACTTTGCAAG
>JAVXWV010000767.1:0-2643 GCA_032230775.1 Mycobacterium sp.
AGATGACGTAGTCGTAGTCGAGCGGATGCCCGACCCCAAGGTGCACCTTGCGTGCAGCGGTGTCGATGCGCTCGGCGCTGTCGACGACAAGGTCGATGCCCTTGCCGAGCAGCGTGCCGTAGTCGACAGTGGCGTCGTAGTTGCCTGCCACGTGCTGGTGCAGCCGGATCCGCTCGACGAACTTCGGCCGCGGGTTGACCAGGGTGATGTGCACGTCGGAGCGCTGGCGGAAGTGGTTGGCCGCCGTCGTGCCTGCGTATCCGCCGCCGATGACGACGACGTTTGTGGCCGCGGCGAGCCGCGAAGAGCCTGTTGCGTTCTGTTCAGTCATGCCCTCGAGACACCGGCGACGCTCGAGATGTGACACGGCGTGACGCGGATCACTCATCTCAGGCAGCGTAATGCGGGCGGAATCGTCCGTCGCATCGCCCTGAAACATCTAGAAGCCACATTGGTCACATGTTTCATCTGGGTTGGTTCATGGGCAGCGGCTTCTCCGTTCAGACCTGGGCGCTGGACCCGTGGGCGGGCAACACCGGCCACGATTGGATGAAGGGCGACCTCTTCGTCGACCTTGCCGCGTCACTGGAGCGCGCGCGCTTCGACTACCTGCTGGTCGAGGACACCAGCATGGTCGAGGACGCCTACGGCCGCTCCATGGAGACCACACTCAAGTACGGGATGCTGGCGCCGAAGTGCGATCCCGTCCCGCTGATCCCGCTGCTGACGCAGCGCACGAAGCACATCGGTATCGCGGTCACGCTGTCGACGAGCTTTTATCACCCGTTCATGGCGGCCAGGACGATGACCACGCTCGACCATCTGACCGATGGGCGGGTGGGGCTGAACGTCGTCACTGGGAGTTCCAGCCGCGCGGCGCAGCAGTACGGCTACGACGAGCTGATGCTGCACAGCGAACGCTACGAGATGGCCAAGGAATGGATGGAAGCGGTTGGAGCGCTGTGGGACTCGTGGGAGGACGGCGCAGTCCTCGTCGACGAGGAGACCCCACGCTACGCAGATCACACGAAAGTGCACACCGTTGACTTCGAGGGCAAGTACTTCCGGACCAGGGGGCCGCTCAACACCATTCCCGGCCCGCAGCGCCGTCCGGTCATCGTGCAGGCGGGTGCCTCGCCTGCCGGGCGGGATCTGGCGGCCAAGTATGCGGAGTCAATGCTCGCGCACGGCACAAGCATTGAGCAGATGAAGGCTTTCCGGATCGACATGCACCGGCGGATGAGGGAGTACGGCCGTGACCCCGCCACTCTGAAGATCCTCTTCCTCATCGACCCGATCCTCGGCGACACCGACCGCGTCGCGCAGGCCCGCGAGGAGGACATGAAGGCCGCGCGCTTCAGCGACGATGCGATCGAAAAGGCCCTGTGGGGACTGAGTTACACCTCGGGCGGCGAATTCGACTTCTCCACATTCGATCTCGACAAGGAGGTCCCCGACGTGTGGGGCAACGGCGAAACGAGCACGCTGCGCACGTTCATCGAGGGCGCACGGGGGAAGACGCTGCGCGAGGCGATCGCCACCGTCGACACCCACGCCGGTCTTGCCTTCGTCGGCTCGCCGGACACCGTGGCGGCCAAGATGGGCGAGGCGATGGAGGAGGTCGGCGGCGACGGCTTCCTGCTGTCACCGATCGTCACCCGGCGCAATATCGCCGAGATTGCCGACGGCCTGGCGCCTGCACTGCGCAAACGCGGCCTCATCCGGGACGCCTACAACCACAGCACGTTTCGCGAGAACCTTCTGGAGTTTTAGTCACCGTCGAAATCCCGGCGTAATACACGGTGCATTGATCCGAAGCGGTTGCGTCACACGTCGCCGATTAACTGCCGCAATAGGCGCGCCAGCGAATGCCGTGCACTCAGGTCGAAAGATGACCCAATTAGGAGGCATTCGTGTTCGATGCGACACAACAGCACAGCATCCCGTCCGGTCCGCAGTGGGACCGCCGCGCCTTCCTGAAGGCGGGCGGAATCACCGTCGGCGGCATCAGCCTCGCGGCACTGATCGCCGCGTGCGGAGGGGCACCAAGCGGCAGCGGAAGCGGCGGGACACTCGTCTTGCGCATGCCGTTCCTCGCCGACATGCAGGTTCCCGACCCCGACATCATGTACGAGGGTGAGGGCGTCCAGGTCATGGAATCGGCGTACGAGGGACTCGTCCGCTACAAGTCCGGCACGTCGGGGTTTCTTCCGAGCCTGGCGAAATCGTGGACGGTCTCACCGGACCAACTGACGTATACCTTCACGCTGCAGGCAGGCGTGAAGTTCCACGACGGAACGATCGCCGACGCCGAAGCGTGGACCAAGAGTTTCGACCGTCGCGGGAAGATCAACCAGGGGCCTGCCTACATGGTCGCGGGGGTCGTCAAGACCGAGGCGCCTGATGCGACGACGTTCGTCGTCACGCTCAAGGAGCCCAACCACGCGTTCCTGCACTACCTTGCCTGCCCGTGGCAGCCGTTCGCGGTCAGCCCGACCGCCGTGGCCAACAACGCCCTCGGCGACGATATGGCGCAGGAGTGGCTGAAGACCCACGACGCGGGCACCGGACCGTCCATCTGCAAGGAGTTCGTCACCGGCAGCCACTACACGCTCGAGGCATGTCCCGACTACTGGGGCGAGA
>JAVXWV010000329.1:0-3941 GCA_032230775.1 Mycobacterium sp.
GCAGTGGTGACCCACCCGCACCGCGACGCCGTCATCGTCGA
Organism: Mycobacterium sp.; assembly: GCA_032230775.1. GTDB lineage: Bacteria > Actinomycetota > Actinomycetes > Mycobacteriales > Mycobacteriaceae > Mycobacterium. Next base: position 42 of record JAVXWV010000329.1, read on the forward strand.
GGACCTGCCCGACGTCGTGGGCGTGGATGCCGTCGACGACGAATGCGACGGGTGAGCCTCGGTTCTCCATCGACGTCGGCCCGATGCTCCGCACTGCCTCGATGGTCGACAGTCCGGCCAGCGTGGCCGCCACCAACTCGTTCTCGTGCCGCTCTACGGCGTCCCTTCCGACAGCCTGCAGATAGCCCGCGGCGGCGGCAAGCCCGACGACCTGTGACGTCATCGGGGTGCCTGCCTCGAAGCGTTGCGGCGCAGGAGCGTAGGTGGTCTGCTCCATGGTGACCGTCTCGATCATCGAGCCACCAGTGATGAACGGAGGCATCGCATTGAGCAGTTCGCTTCGGCCGTACAGGCCGCCAATACCATTGGGGCCCAGCATCTTGTGACCGGAAAACGCGCCGAAGTCGACATCGAGCGCATGGAAGTCGACGGGCTGATGCGGCACGGACTGGCAGGCGTCAAGCAGCGTCAGCGCACCGACGGCATTGGCGCGCGCGACCAGCTCGGAGACCGGAGCCACCGCACCGGTGACGTTGGAATGGTGGCTGAACGCCACCACCTTCACACGCTCGTCGAGCTGAAGCGAGTCCAGGTCGATGCGGCCATCGTCGGTGACGTCGTACCACTTCAAGGTGGCACCGGTTCGGCGGGCAAGCTCCTGCCAAGGGATCAGGTTCGCGTGGTGTTCCAGTTCGGTGACGACGATGACGTCGCCTGGGCCGACCGCGTGTTCGAACCGGTTGTCCCCCAGCACATACGAGACCAGGTTGATCGCCTCGGTGGCATTCTTGGTGAACACCAACTCGTCGGGCTCGGCACCGACGAAGGCCGCGATGTCGGCGCGGCCCTGTTCGTACGCGTCGGTGGCCTCCTCCATCAGCTGGTGCGCACCGCGATGCACTCCGCCGTTGGAGGTGGTCAGAAAGTCACGTTCGGCGTCGAGTACCTGCACGGGCCGCTGCGACGTCGCACCGGAGTCCAAGTACGCCAGTTGGTTTCCGCCGCGCATCACCCGCTTCAGGATCGGGAAGTCCGCCCGGACTTTGTCGACATCCACTGTCAGATCCAACGTGGGCGCCGACTTCGAAACCGACACCGTCATGTCAGGCTCCGACCGCCTGGGTGAAGCGCTCGTATCCGTTGGCGTCGAGCTCGTCGGCGAGCTCTGGTCCACCGGACTCCACGATGCGGCCACCGACGAACACGTGGACGAACTGCGGCTGGATGTAGCGCAGGATGCGGGTGTAGTGCGTGATCAGCAGCAGACCGCCGTGCGCCTCCTCGGCATAGCGGTTTACCCCTTCGCTGACGACCCGCAGCGCGTCGACGTCAAGGCCGGAGTCGGTCTCGTCCAGGATCGCGATCTTGGGCTTGAGCAATTCGAGCTGAAGGATCTCGTGCCGCTTCTTCTCGCCGCCGGAAAAGCCTTCGTTGACACTGCGTTCGGAGAACGACGGGTCGATGTCAAGACCCTCCATCGCGCCCTTGACCTCTTTGACCCAGTGCCGCAGCTTCGGCGCCTCGCCGCGTATGGCCGTGGCGGCGGTGCGCAGGAAGTTCGACATCGACACCCCCGGCACCTCGACGGGGTACTGCATCGCCAGGAACAGCCCGGCGCGGGCGCGCTCGTCGATGCTCATCGCGAGCACGTCCTGCCCGTCAAGCGTGATCGAGCCCGACGTCACCGTGTACTTCGGATGGCCCGCAACCGCATACGACAGCGTCGACTTTCCGGACCCGTTGGGGCCCATCAAGGCGTGCGTCTCCCCCGACTTCACGGTGAGGTCGACACCCTTCAGGATCGGGATGTCGGTCCCGTCTTCAGCGGAGACGACGCTGACGTGCAGATCCTTGATTTCCAGTGTGGTCATGAGGTGGCTGTCCTTGATTCCGTTATCTCTAGTTCGTGTTCGATGGCATCGGTGAGGCGCTCGCGCACCGCAGGCACGGCGATCTTCTGAATCAGCTCGCCGAAAAACCCACGGACGACGAGGCGACGGGCCTGGTCTTCGGGGATGCCTCGGGCCTGAAGGTAGAAGAGCTGCTCGTCGTCGAAACGTCCGGTGGCGCTGGCGTGCCCGGCGCCTGCGATCTCGCCGGTCTCGATCTCCAGGTTCGGCACCGAGTCGGCGCGGGCGCCGTCGGTGAGCACCAGGTTTCGGTTGGTCTCGAAGGTGTCGGTCCCGGTTGCGGCGGCGCGGATCAGGACATCTCCCACCCACACGGTGTGCGCGTCGGGCTTGTTGGAGTCCGGATCGCCTTGCAGCGCACCCTTGTACGTGACGTGTGAGCGGCAGTTCGGCTCGGCGTGGTCGACCAGCAACCGCGACTCGAAGTGCTGACCGTCATCGGCGAAGTACAGGCCGAGCAGTTCGGCGTCACCACCTGGCGCACAGAACCGCGTCCGTGCGGTCAGCCGGACCACGTCGCCGCCAAGCGTGACCGCGACGTGGCGCAGCACCGCATCCTTGCCAAGCGACGCGTGATGGCTGCTGACATGCACGGCGTCGTCGGCCCAGTCGGCGATCGACACCACCGTCAGCCGGGCCGCGTCGCCGACCACGAATTCGATGTTGTCGGCGTACGTTCCGCTGCCCTGCTGGTCGATGACCACCACGGCCTCGGCCAGCTCGCCAACCCGCACCTGCAGGTGCCCATAGGCCGTCGCCCCTTCGCCGGGCCCCGTGACCACGATCTCGATCGGATCGGTCACCTGGGTGTCTTTGCCGACGGTTATGATGGTCGCGCTGTTGAACGACGAAAACGCCTGCGCGGCAACCCGATCGGCAGGAACCCCACCTTGGCCGAGCCGCTCGTCGCCCCGGCGCACGGACTCCACCGTCACGCCGGGTCGTTCCGTCACGTCGATTTGCGCGCCGCCGCTCGCGGCTGCCGAGCCGTCGTGCAGGCCGCGCAGCCGCTTGAGTGGGGTGAACCGCCAGATCTCATCGCGTCCGTGCGGCACCTCGAAGGCGTCGACATCGAATGACGTGAAGACCTCGCCCTTGGTCCTGCCCTCCAGTGTCTCGGTTAAGTTCTGAGCCACTAGCCGACCGCGCCTTCCATTTGAAGCTCGATCAGCCGGTTGAGCTCAAGCGCGTACTCCATCGGCAGTTCCTTGGCGATCGGCTCGACGAAGCCGCGCACCACCATGGCCATCGCCTCGTCCTCGGTCATGCCGCGGCTCATCAGGTAGAACAGCTGGTTCTCGCTGACCTTCGACACGGTGGCCTCGTGGCCCATCGTGACGTCGTCCTCGCGGATGTCGACATACGGATAGGTGTCGCTGCGGCTGATGGTATCGACAAGCAGCGCATCGCATTTCACGCTCGAGCGCGATCCGTGTGCACCCTTGTTGACCTGAACAAGGCCGCGGTAGGACGCGCGGCCGCCGCCGCGGGCCACCGACTTGGACACGATGTTGCTCGACGTGTTCGGCGCCAGGTGAAGCATCTTCGCGCCGGTGTCCTGGTGCTGACCCGGGCCCGCGAATGCCACCGAAAGCACCTCGCCCTTGGCGTGCTCACCGGTCATCCACACCGCCGGGTATTTCATCGTGACTTTGGACCCGATGTTGCCGTCGACCCATTCCATCGTGGCGCCCGCCTCGGCCCGAGCACGCTTGGTGACGAGGTTGTAGACGTTGTTCGACCAGTTCTGGATGGTCGTGTAACGGCAACGGCCACCGGGCTTTACGATGATCTCGACGACCGCAGAGTGCAGCGAATCCGACTTGTAAATGGGCGCAGTACACCCCTCTACGTAATGTACGTAGGCACCTTCGTCGACGATGATCAGCGTCCGCTCGAACTGGCCCATGTTCTCGGTGTTGATCCGGAAGTAGGCCTGCAGTGGGATGTCGACGTGCACGCCCTTGGGCACATAGATGAACGAACCGCC
>JAVXWV010000350.1:0-11927 GCA_032230775.1 Mycobacterium sp.
TGCGGTTCGTCTCCGCGACGATGAAGTGGTGCCACAAGGCACAGGAGCTGGGCACGCTTCCCGACGAGGCGGCGGCATGGATGCGCCAGGTCGGAGACCGGAGCCGCTCGGCCGGCGACATGGAGCCGAAGTAAGTGAGCGCGAAACTGGTCATCGGAGCGAACGGGTTCCTCGGCTCGCATGTCACGCGCCAACTCGTCGGGGATGGCCACGACGTGCGTGTCACGGTTCGCGACGGCGCGAACACCATCGGCATCGACGACCTCGAGGTGACGCGGTTCGTCGGCGACATCTGGGACGACGACATCCTGCGCGATGCGATGCACGGCGTCGACGACGTGTACTACTGCGTGGTCGACGCCCGCGGCTGGCTGCGCGATCCCGCGCCGCTGTTCCGCACGAACGTCGAAGGCACCCGGAACGTGCTTGAGCTCGCCAAACATGCTGGGCTGCACCGATTTATCTTCACCAGCAGCTACGTGACTGTAGGTCGACGGCGCGGACACGTCGCCACCGAGGACGACATCATCGTCGACCGGGGGTTGACGCCGTATGTCCGGTCGCGGGTGCGGGCCGAGCAGCTGGTGTTGCAGTACGCGAAGGAGCATGGCCTGCCCGCCGTTGCGATGGGGGTGTCGACGACCTACGGAACCGGCGACTGGGGCCGCACTCCGCACGGCGCGATCATCGCCGCGGCCGCGTTCGGCAAGCTGCCGTTCGTGATGGACAAGATTGAACTCGAGGCGGTCGGCATCACCGACGCTGCCCGCGCGATGGTCCTTGCGGCCGAGCACGGGCGGGTGGGTGAGCGATACCTGGTCTCGGAGAAGATGATCAGCAACGCCGAGGTCGTGAGAATCGCCGCCGAGGCGGCAGGTGTGCCCGCGCCGACCAGGTCGATCCCGCTGCCGGTGTCCTACGCAATGGCCATCGCTGGCAGCGCCAAGGCGAAACTGCGTGGTACCGATGAAAAGCTCTCGCTGGGGTCGCTGCGCCTGATGCGCGCAGAAGCGCCGGTGGACCACAGCAAGGCGACCCGCGAATTGGGTTGGAAGCCAAGGCCTGTCGAGGAGTCGATTCGTGAAGCCGCCCGGTTCTGGGTAGGGCTGCGCGACGCCAAGCGCAAGAGCAGGGCGAGCTAGCTGAACGGCACGCCGACCAGCGTTCAGTAGATGGCGCTCATGCCCGCAGCGTGACTAGCCTCGGGTGACGTGACCGAGAAACTGCACGTCGACCTGTCCGGTGCGCCGCAGACCATGCTGGCCACGTTCTACGCCAAGGCGGTAGATGCCGACCTAGAGAAGCCGATCCTCGGCGACCGCTACGCCAAGGAGATCGTCGACCGAATCGACTACGACTGGAAAAAGACCTCGATCACGGCAGCGAACTCGCCAGCGGTGACCACCCGCAGCGCACACTTCGACAAATGGGCCCGCCAGTTTCTCGCCGCGCACCCGGACGCCGTTGTGCTGCACTTGGGCTGCGGACTGGACGCCCGCTTCTTCCGGCTGGACCCTGGCCCCGGCGTCGAATGGTATGACGTCGACTACCCCGACGTCGCAGACCTTCGCCGTCAGCTGTACCCGCCGCGTGATCACTACCACCTCGTCGCGGCATCGGTCACCGACCCGGGCTGGCTCAACGACATACCCGGCGACCGCCCGGTGCTGGCGATCGGCGAGGGTCTGACCATGTACCTGACCGAGGAAGACGGTGTTGCGCTGCTGCGCAGGATCGTCGACCACTTTCCATCAGGTGAATTGCAGTTCGACGCGTTCAACCGGTTGGGCATCAAGTCGCAGTGGACCAACACGGTGGTGCGGCGTTCGGGGGCGACGCTGCATTGGGGCATCAATGGACCCGACGCCATCGTCAAGGCGGTGCCAGCGGTGCGGCTGCTGGCGTGGGTGTCGGCGATCGACGACGACGCGTTCGCCAACGTGCCCTGGTACTACCGGGCGACGCTGAAGGCCATGCAGCTCCTGCCAGTACTGCGCTACATGGCGCAGTACCACCGCTACGCCTTCTGAGCGCGGCTACCCAGCACCGGCTGCCTCAGGCCGTCGAAGTCGAACTGCTTGTCCCATGGCCAACGCCCGTACATGTCAGTCCAGACGAGTTGCACCGCGCGCAGTTTGGGTCCGAACAGCCGAACCGCGAGACCCAAATGAACGTCAGGCTGGTCTACATGGACGGCTTCGATGCATGCGGTGTCGAAGAGCGCAATTCGATCGCCCGGTCTCGGTGCACCCTTGTCGATCGCCTCCTCGATGAAGTAGTCGAGCAGTGCCAATGCCCGCTCTGTAGTAACGCCTGTCACCAACAGTTCTGGTAGGCCGAGCTCGTGTAATCCCATCGTGTACGCGTATGGGCGTCTATCGTCCTCGACGTACTTGATTGCCCAACCATGCTCGCGCACACTGGCGCGCAGTCCGTCGATGTCCTCCTCGGCCTCGGCGCCGCTGGGGTTATCGCACTGCCAGCACATCACCGCCCCCTTTGTGTAGTAGTTACGGTCAGCGTGCGCCGTGGGTCCGACAACTAACGGTGGAAGGACCGCACGCCCAGCACGGGCTGTATTGCCCTACCGTCGGCGAACTCCGCCGACCACGGCCAGCGGCCTCGGCCGTCGGCCCACACCAACTGCAGCGCCCGAACGTCCTGCCCACCGAACGCCACCGCCCAGCCCATGTGTGCATCCGGGTGAGCAACTTCGACGATCTCGATGAGAGGCCCATCCGGCAGCGGGATTTGCTGTCCCGGCGTCAACACTTCGCCACTTACGAGCCTGCGGGCGCCAATGTCGAGTAGCCGCAATGCACGTTGTGGGGATACACCGGTGATCAGCAACTCGGGAACGTTCCAGTCGTGCAGCCCGATCGTGTAAGCGTATGGCCTGCGGTCGCTTTCGACGTACTGCACCGTCCAGCCCCTTTTGCGAATCTTTTCGTGCAACAAGTCGTAGTAGTCGTCGCGCGTCGCTTCGGGGTGATCGCACAACCAACACATCCCGCGCCTCTTTCTGTCGTCGGTGCGGCCAGCTTTCCCCTCGGGTCCGACAAGTACGGCGTGCTGCGAGAATCGGACGGTGTCCACTGCAGGCCTCGTCAACGGTCGCGTCTCCAATTGGTTCAGCGAGTACCCACCACTACGTCCTCCCCTGCCGGGGAACCGCGATGCCGACGTGTGCATCGTCGGCGCCGGATACACCGGGCTGTGGACGGCGTACTACCTGACGCGGGCCGACCCGTCGCTGCGCATCGTGATACTTGAAGCGCGCTTCGCAGGCTTCGGCGCGTCGGGACGAAACGGTGGCTGGCTGTCAGGGCTGGTGCCAGGTGATCGAAACCGGATGGCCGAGCTGTACGGTCGCGACAGCGTGCTGGCGTGGCAGCGGGCGCTCAACGAGGCCGTCGACGAGGTCATCGACGTCGCTGCGGCTGAGGGCATCGACGCGGGCATCGTCAAGGGCGGCACCATGCAGATCGCCCGCAACCCCGCCCAGGCCTCGCGGCTGGCCGCCGAGATCGACGAGGAACTGAGCTGGAAGGTCGACGTTACCCCTCTGGCCAAAGCCCAAGCGGCCGAACGGATTCAGTTCGACGGGGTGGTATCGGCGTACCACACACCGCACTGCGCGCGTATCCAGCCCGCCCGGCTGGCTCGCGGGTTGGCCGAGGTCGTCCAGCGACTGGGTGTCGACATCCACGAGAACTCACCCGTTACGGCGATCGAGTCGGGACGTGCGGTCACGTCAGTCGGCACGGTCAGCGCGCCGATCGTGCTGCGCGCCACCGAGGGTTTCACCGCGCGGATGCGGGGGCTGCGGCGGCGCTGGCTACCGATGAACAGCTCGATGATCGCCACCGACCCGATTCCGGAGAGCGTCTGGGCGTCGATCGGCTGGGAGGGCCGCGAAACCGTCGGCGATACCGCGCACGGCTTCTTCTACGCCCAGCGCACCGTCGACGACCGGATCGCGATCGGCGGGCGCAGCGTGCCATACCGATTTGCATCCCGCACCGACGTCGATGGCCGGGTGCCCGGGCACACCATCAAGCTCCTGACGGCGACGCTGCACTCGATCCTTCCTCAGGTCCGTAACGTCCCGATCGCCCACGGCTGGTGCGGCGTGCTCGCCGTCCCTCGCGACTGGGAAGCCAGCATCGTCCTCGACAAGTCGACCGGTTTGGGGTGGGCGGGCGGATACGTAGGCCATGGCGTCACCGCCACCAATCTCGCGGGCCGCACGCTGGCGGACATGGTGCTCGACAAGCAGAGCCCGCTGACCGAGTTGCCGTGGGTCGGCCACCGGTCACGCAACTGGGAACCCGAACCGCTGCGCTGGATCGGCGTGCGCGGCATGTACCTGGCGTACAAGGCCGCCGACTGGCATGAGGCACGCGGCAGGGGAACGACGTCGCCGATCGCCGTCGTCGCCGACAAGATCGCAGGGCGGCCCTAGCCCGCTTCGGCCTTGTCCTTGAGCCGCTGCAACGTCAGCTTGATGTGCTCGGTGTTGACCGTTGGGCGGTCCATCACACCCGTGGCCACGCCACCTGGCTTCACGAACCAGCCCGGTCGACGGTCCCACATCCGCTCGGTCACACGACAGCCTCCGTCCGCACGAGCGATGTCGTAGCGCCAGTGCGCGACCGGGATCCCGAAATAGCCGACATCGAAGGCGAAGCTGCTCCCAGGCTCGGCATCGGTGACGGTGCACTTGGTGGTCCACCTGCGGATTCCGTTACGGTTCGTTCCTTTGAAAACGGCGCCGGAGCGGGCCGCGTCACCGTTCACCCATTTCATCGCCGCGGCCTCTTCGGCGCATGCGGCCAGTGTCGAAAGGTCGGTGATGAGGGCGTATACCGCCTGCGGGTCGGCGTCGATGCGCACCTCGGCCTGCGCCGAGGCCAGCTCCTGGTCAGTCATGCCGCGATCGTAACGACGTGTCAGGAATCACGGAGCGCTCTCACATCGTTGGTATATCTATGACTGACCGACCCGTACTCGAGCCCACCGCCTCCCATCCCATCACCGTCGAACCGACCGGCAAGCACGTCACCGTGCGCGTCAACGGTGAACTGGTCGCCGAGACCACCGACGCGCTGACACTGCAAGAGGCCACCTATCCCGCTGTGCAATACATCCCGCTGCGCGACGTCGTGGCCGCGCGGCTCAAGGCCAGCGAGACCGAGACGTACTGCCCGTTCAAGGGCGACGCCAGCTATTACCACGTCGTCACCGAGGGCGGCGAGACCGTCGACGACGCGATCTGGACCTACGAAAAGCCCTACCCGGCGGTGGGCCAGATCGTCGGCCACGTCGCGTTCTATCCGGACAAGGCCGAGGTCACCGTCGACGCCTAGTCTGAGGCGGTGCACAGGTCGGCGAGCGTCGCCTTCGCTGGGCCGGCGACCCCCGGCCTGACCTTGTCGCCGCTGCGCCGCGGCCGCGGCGACCCGTGCTATCACGTCGCTCCTGACGGCGCGATCTGGCGCACCAGCCTGATGCGCAGCGGACCGGTCACGTCGCGCATCACGACGTCGGCACCCGATACCGTCGACTGCGAGGCATGGGGAACGGGCGCAACGGAATTCGTCGAGACATTGCCTGCGCAGCTGGGCGCCGACGATGACGCATCCGGGTTCGCGCCCGACGAGCCGACCGTCGTGGCCGCGCACCAACGGGTGCCGCATCTGCGGCTTGGCCGCACCGACCGCGTGCTGGAGGCGCTCATCCCTGCGGTGCTGGAGCAGCGTGTGTCCGGTATGGACGCCCGTCGCGCATGGCGTGCGCTGATCACCAAGTTCGGCTCGCCGCCACCTGGACCTGCGCCTGCGCACATGAGAGTGCCGCCATCGGGTGAGGTGTGGCGGCGCATCCCGTCGTGGGAGTTCCATCGCGCCAACGTCGATCCCGGGCGGGCCCGCACGATAGTGGCGTGTGCACAACGCGCCGACTCGCTGGAGCGACTGGGCACCCGACCGCCGCAGCAGGCACGCGTCGCACTGATGTCGCTGCAGGGGGTCGGGGAGTGGACCGCCGCCGAGACCGCGCAGCGCGCCTTCGGCGATGCCGACGCATTGTCCGTTGGCGACTACCACCTGGCGAAGATGATCGGCTGGACCCTGCTGGGCCATCCGATCGACGATCCGGCGATGGTGGAGTTGCTCGAACCACTGCGGCCACATCGGCACCGCGCGGTGCGGCTGCTGGAGGCCAGCGGGCTCGCGCTCAATCCGCGGTTCGGGGCGCGGCAGGCGATACCGAACCTGCGCGCGATCTAGCCGTGATTGCCTGCTCTGCTGCGTGGGTACACAGCGTGGATGACTGAATTCACCATCCCCGGCTTGTCGGACAAGCAAGGCGGCGAGGTTGCCGGCATCTTGCAGAAGACGCTGAGCACCTACAACGACCTGCACCTGACACTGAAGCACGTGCACTGGAACGTCGTCGGCCCGAACTTCATCGGTGTGCACCAGATGATCGACCCGCAGGTCGAACTCGTGCGCGGATACGCCGACGAGGTCGCCGAACGCATTGCGGCGCTGGGTAAGTCACCGCAGGGCACGCCTGGCGCGATCATCAAGGACCGCACCTGGGACGACTATTCCGTCGGCCGTGACACCGTGCAGGCGCACCTGGCCGCGCTCGACCTCGTCTACACCGGCGTGATCGAAGACAACCGCAAGGGCATCGACCGACTTGAGGACCTCGACCTGGTTTCCCAGGATTTGTTCATCGGCCACACCGGAGAGCTGGAGAAGTTCCAGTGGTTCGTCCGTGCCCACCTGGAGAACGCGGGCGGCCAGCTGGCCAACCGCGGTGCGAGGACCGAGCGGGGCGCCGCCAGCAAGGCCAAGAAGAAGGCGCCGGTCAAGTAGTAGCGGTGTCCTCGAGGGCGTCGTCGCGTACCGGGCGATCGGCGAGTTCCTCGTTGCGGCCGAACAGGTAGGGATAGGCGACGCCCGCGATCGCCGCGCCCAACAACGGTGCCAGCCAGAACACCCACAGCTGCGCCGGGGCGCCGTCGCCGTTGAAGAACGCGACGCCGGTGGACCGCGCCGGGTTGACCGAGGTGTTCGAGATCGGGATCGAGATCAGGTGGATCAGCGTCAAGGTCAGGCCGATCGCCAAGCCCGCGAACCCTTTTGGTGCGCGGTCGTCGGTTGAGCCCAGGATGACCAGCAGGAAGATCCCGGTGAGGACCACCTCGGCGATGATCACCGCCCACAACGCGTACCCGCCGGGAGAGTGTTCGCCAAATCCGTTGGCAGCCATGTGTCTGTCGCGGTCCAGCCCTCCTTGCCCCTTGGCGATCACGTAGATCACCATGCCTGCGCCAACGCCCGCGATCACCTGGGTGATCCAGTAGCCGGGCACCGCCTTCCACTCCACCCGGCGGGCCAGCGCCGCGCCCAGCGTCACCGCGGGGTTTGAAGTGGCCACCGGAAAATCGTGCCAAACGCGTACACGCCGGTGAGCACCGTCAGGCCGAACGCGAGCGCGACACCGAGGAACCCGATTCCGACCGAGCTGCCTTCGGTTGGATTGGCGGCGAACACGGCGGCGCCGCAGCCGCCGAAGACCAACCAGAACGTTCCGATGAACTCGGCTGCCAGTCGGTGCATCATTGTCGGCTCGCGCATCGCGACTCCTCTGTCCGGACGAAACGCCGTGCAGCGAGCGTGACATGCGCGTGCGGCTATTTGCCCGTCGTGTCCGAATCGTTCCTAGATGGAAACCATCGCGACGGTAGCGAGACCTACCGTTCGCCGCGACCGCGTTCCTCGATGGACGTTTCGTCGGGCATCCGCGCTCGAAGACTCTCGTAGATCGGCGGGGATTTCACTACGTACGCGGCGAACACGGCAGCAGCGGTCGCGGCCATCATCGGCACGAGCGCATCTGTCGTCGCCGTCATCTCTGTGACGACAACCATCCCGGTCACCGGCGCGCGCACAGTGGCCCCGAAGAAGGCCGCCATTCCGACGAGCGCCATCGGGATCGCCAACTGCGATGCGTCTCCGGGCCATACCGCGTTGAAGCCTCCCGCGAAAAGGAGTCCCCACAGCGCACCCACGGCCAGCAGTGGCGCGAACAGTCCGCCCGGCACCGCGGCCGAGTACGACAGGGGGCCGGCAACGAACCGCACCGCAAGGATTCCGGTGACGACGGCTAGCACAATGTGTTGCCCGCCGAGAATCTTTTGTGTCAGGTCCTCACCGCCGCCCACCGCGAGCGGGTACACGAACATTACGAACCCGATGATGGCCCCGATGCCGGCTGCCTTCGCCAGTGCCGGGATTCGGCGTATCGCTGCGACGTGATCAAGGAACCACAACACCATCCCGTTGTAGGCGGCACCCAAACATCCGGTCAGGAGCCCGAAAACGACGAAAAGGGGCAACCATACGAGAGCCGGAGCGTCGATGGGCTCGACCCGAAAATCGGCGTGGTTTCCCAGGACCAGCCGGGAGCAAGCCACAGCTGCTGTAGCCGAAAACAGCGTCGCCAGCACCGTTTTCACCCGAAACGACTTCGTGACCTCTTCGAGAGTGAAGAGGGTGCCTCCGATCGGTGCGTTGAACGCTACCGCCAGACCCGCGCCGCCCAACGCCGTCTGCATCATCCTGACCTCGGAATCGGGTAGCCGGGCACGCCGCGCCGCTTCGGCTCCGATCGCTGCGCCCATGTGCACCGTCGGCCCCTCGCGGCCCAACACGAGCCCGGATCCGATGCTCAGCACGCCACCGATGAACTTTGCAGGCAGCAATCGGATGAGCGGTGGCTTGGCGTCACCCAGAAAAACCGCTTCGACATGTTGGATACCGCTTCCGGCCGCCAACGGCTCCCACCGCACGATGAGGGCGGCAACGGTGGCGCCGACCGCGGCGGCGGCCATGGGCACCAGCCAACCCGGACCCGGTAGCTTGTGTGCCCAGTCGACCAAGTCGATCCGCAAACCATCGGCTGTCTGCAGACACCAGCGGAACGCGCCGCCAACGAAGCCGATCAGCACGCCCGCGACAATCGCCGTCGCGCATATGTGTGCCGAGCCCCGCATGGAACCGTCGGACGGATCGGCCTCGGACATGAGGCGGATGCTATCCGAGGTAGGCGGTGAGGCGGGCGATGATCGCCACCTTGCCATCCGCGTCAACCGCGCGTGCCTCTGCGACGCCGCTATTGCGGCCGACCCGCAAAGCGGTTCCCTCGTAACGAGATTCGGGCCTATCGGCAGAGGTATGGAACTGACGCAGAAAGTTCACGCGAAGCGATGCGGTGTTGAGCGGCCGATCGTCCCGGTTTTCGTTGACGGCGGCCGAGCCGACCAGCTCCAGCGCCATCGCGGATACCCCGCCGTGCACGATGCCAAGGCTGTTGTTCAGCACCTGGTCCGAGTCCTGGACGAGCACCTTGCCCGCACCGCCGCCCTCGGCGACCCGGACCGCCATCCTGTCGGCGAGCGAACCGGGTGGCAGCGGACCTTTCGGGCCTTCTGGCCGTGTGGCGAGATTGCCGGGAGCCTCGATGTAGAACGAGCGCAGGGTGGCGGTCGCGACCACCGAGTCGCGGTGGGTGAATTCGCACAGTCCGAGCGCGTTGGGGCCCTTTCGCCCGCATGGTCGCCCCGTCCCGATCACCGGGAGCTCCGGTGCCGAGGTGATCTGCGTCAGCGCATCGGGGGCGAGTTCCAGCGACAACTCGCTGCTCACCGTCCATTCCCCAGGTTCCCGGCGGTGATGGTTGATCAAACCGCCGATGTGGTCCACCAGCATCGCCAACGATGCGACGGTCGGCATTTCGGTCAGGGGATTGATCATCCCGCCGGCGGGTATGGAGGCGATGCAGCGTTGCGGCCCCTCTTCGGACGTCACGATGCCGAACCGGCCCAGTGGGGTGTTGAGCGGATGCGACATCGCCAACAAGCGTGACTTGTACGGGCCTGGCGAGATACCCCTAGGGGGTATATCATGTCGGGTATGACCGAGGTCAACCACTCGCAGCACCAGACCCTCGACGATCACGCGGAGCACGGTCACGCGGGCCACGGCGGCCATGGCGATCACGTCGCGCAGTTCCGCCGGATGTTCTGGACCATGCTCGTGCTGGCGATCCCGACGGTCGCGCTCTCGGGGATGTTCGCGATGATCCTCGGCTACACCCTCCCGGAGTTCGCAGGATCGCAATGGGTGTCACCGCTGCTCGGCACCGTGATGTATCTCTGGGGTGGTCGGCCGTTCCTCACCGGCGCGATCAGTGAAATCCGTTCCCGTGCACCGGGAATGATGCTGCTGATCGGCTTGGCCATCACCGTCGCGTTCGTCTCGTCGTGGGGCGCCAGCTTGGGCGTGCTGCCGCACAACCTGGACTTCTGGTGGGAGCTCGCGCTGCTGATCGTGATCATGCTGCTTGGCCACTGGATCGAGATGCGATCGCTGGCGCAGACCACGTCGGCGCTTGACTCGCTGGCTGCGCTGCTGCCTGATGAGGCGGAGCGCGTCCTCGGAGACGGCACGGAGTTGGTGGCACCTGCCGACCTGCGGGTCGACGACGTCGTGATCGTGCGACCCGGCGCCAGCGTGCCTGCCGACGGCCTCATCGTCGACGGTGCCGCCGAGATCGACGAGTCGATGGTGACCGGCGAATCCCGGCCCGTGCGCCGCGGCGTGGGTGACACGGTGGTCGCGGGCACGGTCGCCACCGACTCCGGGCTGCGGGTCAAGGTGACGGCGGTCGGCGACGACACCGCGCTGGCCGGCATTCAGCGGCTGGTGACGGAAGCTCAGAACTCATCGTCAAGGGCGCAGCGGCTCGCCGATAAGGCGGCGGCCTGGCTGTTCTGGTTCGCACTTGGATCGGCCATCGTGACCGCGGTGGTGTGGGGGATTATCGGGCAGCCCGAAGATGCCGTGATCCGCACCATCACGGTCCTGGTGATCGCCTGCCCGCACGCCCTCGGCCTGGCGATCCCACTGGTGGTGTCCATCGCCACCGAACGCGCCGCCCGCGGCGGGGTGCTGATCAAGGATCGACTGGCGCTGGAAAGCATGCGCACTGTCGGCGCGGTGCTGTTCGACAAGACCGGCACGCTGACCAAGGGGGAGCCAACGGTGACGGCCATGGCGACCACCGGCGCCCGCACTCAGAACGAGCTGTTGGCGCGGGCGGCGGCCGCCGAATCCGACTCCGAACATCCGCTCGCGCGGGCCATCGTCGAGGCCGCGCACCGCAGGGGGCTTACGGTGCCCGCGTCGTCGGACTTCACCTCCTCACCGG
The DNA here is from genome assembly GCA_032230775.1 of Mycobacterium sp. Taxonomy (GTDB): domain Bacteria; phylum Actinomycetota; class Actinomycetes; order Mycobacteriales; family Mycobacteriaceae; genus Mycobacterium. The sequence goes on from JAVXWV010000350.1 coordinate 11,287, forward strand.
CGGTCGGCGCGACAGCGCGCGTCGACGGCAAGACCGTGCGGGTCGGCGGCCCCCGCCTTCTCGAGGAGGCCGGCCAGGCCGAGCTGTCCGATGCGGCAGGCTGGCGCGACGAGGGCGCGATCATCCTGCACGTCCTCGTGCAAGAGGACGGAGCCGGTCCCGCCGTTGCTGGCGCGCTGGCCCTGTCCGACGAGATCCGCGAGGAATCCCGGCAGGCCGTCGATGCACTGCACAAACTCGGCATTCAGGTGGTGATGATCACAGGCGATGCGCAAACTGTGGCGGAGTCAGTCGCCGCCGAGCTGGGCATTGACCGGGTCTTCGCCGGAGTACGGCCCGAGGACAAGGCCGCGAAGGTGGCGTCGCTGCAGGAAGAGGGGCTGCGGGTGGCGATGGTCGGGGACGGCGTCAACGACGCTCCCGCGTTGGCACAGGCGGACGTCGGCATCGCGATCGGTGCAGGCACCGATGTGGCGATCGCTTCGGCGGGCGTGAGCCTGGCCAGCTCCGACCCACGCTCGGTGCTATCGGTGATCCAGCTGTCGAAAGCGTCGTACCGAAAGATGAAGCAAAACCTTTGGTGGGCAGCCGGATACAACCTGATTTCGGTGCCGCTGGCCGCCGGTGTGCTTGCGCCCATC
>JAVXWV010000370.1:0-7208 GCA_032230775.1 Mycobacterium sp.
GAACCGCCGCTACACCTTCGACACTTTCGTCATCGGTGCCTCGAATCGGTTCGCCCACGCCGCAGCGCTCGCAATAGCCGAGGCGCCGGCCCGGGCCTACAACCCACGCTTCATCTGGGGCGAATCCGGACTAGGCAAGACACACCTCTTGCACGCCGCCGGCAACTACGCCCAGCGACTGTTTCCCGGCATGCGCGTCAAATACGTTTCCACCGAAGAGTTCACCAACGACTTCATCAACTCCCTTCGCGACGACCGCAAGGCATCCTTCAAACGCAGCTACCGCGACATCGATGTGCTGCTGGTCGACGACATCCAGTTCATCGAGGGCAAGGAAGGCATCCAGGAGGAGTTCTTCCACACCTTCAACACGTTGCACAACGCCAACAAGCAGATCGTCATCTCCTCCGATCGACCGCCCAAGCAGCTGGCGACGCTCGAGGATCGGCTGCGCACCCGGTTCGAGTGGGGACTGATCACCGATGTCCAGCCACCCGAACTCGAAACCCGCATCGCGATTCTGCGCAAGAAAGCACAGATGGACCGGCTCGATGTGCCCGGCGACGTGCTCGAGCTCATCGCCAGCAGCATCGAGCGCAACATCCGCGAACTCGAAGGTGCGCTGATCCGCGTCACCGCGTTCGCATCGCTCAATAAGACACCGATCGACAAGGCGCTCGCCGAGATCGTGCTGCGTGACCTGATCGCCGATGCAGGCACCATGCAGATCAGCGCGGCAGCGATCATGGCCGCCACGGCCGAGTACTTCGAGACCACCATCGAGGAGCTCCGCGGGCCCGGCAAGACACGGGCGTTGGCTCAGTCCCGCCAGATTGCGATGTATCTGTGCCGCGAACTCACCGATCTGTCGCTACCCAAGATCGGCCAGACGTTCGGCCGGGACCACACCACGGTGATGTATGCCGAGAAGAAGATCCGCGGCGAGATGGCCGAACGCCGCGAGGTGTTCGATCACGTGAAGGAACTCACCACCCGAATCCGCCAGCGCTCCAAGCGCTGAGCGTCGATTCGACCCCACCCTTTTTGTACACACTCGTCGAGTAATGGTGCCTATACCCGTGTACTTAACACGCATCCGCCCAAAAATCTTCAAAAAACTTCCGCACCGTCGGCATCACTTGTCACACGGTTGCGATGTGGATCCCGGTGTGGACAACTTGCGGCCACGTTTCGAATTACCAGCCAAGTCGCACACAACTCCGTCGAAGTCCACAATGCCTCCAAGGGGCGCGACCGATTGTCCACAATCCACTCACAACCCGACACACTTGCCACGCTGGGTCGACATTGGGTTATCCCCAATCTCCACAGGCCCTAATACTGTTGCTTGTATATCTACGAAGTTTCTCCTTAGAAGAAGGCGCCTGGGGACACATCGATCCGAGGGGCGCAACGCCGCTTTCCGACCTTCGATGTCACCCCGATCGATTAGCTTTCAAGTTGAGCCGGAAAGCTCTACGGTGGTTCAGCGACAGCCATTACGGTCCTTGGTACGCATCGGCGAGACGCGTAGTGAGATGCCGAGAAATCGCTGGTTAGACCTTATTGTGGTGCGGATCGAAGGGACGCTATGGACGTGGCGACAACAACCGTTGGTCTCACCGATTTAAAGTGCCGCCTAGTCCGTGAAGACTTCGCCGACGCCGTGGCCTGGGTAGCCAGGAATTTGCCAACAAGGCCCACCGTGCCGGTCCTCGCCGGCGTGTTGCTCACAGGGTCTGACGATGGGTTGAAGATCTCCGGATTCGACTACGAAGTCTCGGCCGAGGTGCAGGTTGCCGCCGAAATAGCTTCTCCCGGAAGCGTTTTGGTGTCGGGTCGGCTGTTGTCCGACATCACACGGGCGCTGCCAGCCAAACCGGTGGATGTCAGCGTCGAAGGCACCCGGGTGTCATTGACCTGCGGCAGCGCCCGGTTCTCGCTGCCCACGATGGCGGTCGAGGATTATCCCGCGCTGCCTGCGCTGCCCGAAGAGACAGGTGTCATTTCTTCGCAGTTGTTCGCCGAGGCCATCGGTCAGGTCGCTGTCGCCGCGGGTCGTGATGACACGTTGCCAATGCTGACCGGCATCCGCGTCGAGATTTCCGGCGAGAAGGTGGTTTTGGCGGCGACCGACCGGTTCCGGCTTGCGGTGCGTGAGCTGACCTGGACGACGGAATCGGCCGATATCGAGGCCGCGGTGCTGGTGCCCGCCAAGACGTTGGCGGAAGCCGCGAAGGCGGGGTCGGACGGTGCGGACGTGCATCTGTCACTCGGTGCAGGGGCCGCCGTCGGCAAGGAAGGTCTGCTCGGTATTCGCAGCGACGGTAAACGCAGCACCACCCGACTGCTCGATGCTGAGTTCCCGAAGTTCCGTCAGCTGTTGCCTGCCGAACACACCGCGATCGCGACCGTCGGCGTCGCCGAACTCACTGAGGCCATCAAACGTGTCGCATTGGTCGCAGACCGCGGCGCGCAGGTGCGGATGGAGTTCGCCGACGATGTGTTGCGACTGTCCGCAGGCGCCGACGACGTTGGCCGGGCGGAAGAGGATATGCCCGTCGTGTTCTCGGGTGACGCGTTGACCATCGCGTTCAACCCGACGTATCTGACGGACGGGCTGGGTTCGTTGCACTCGGAGCGCGTGACGTTTGGTTTCACGACACCTAGCCGTCCTGCGGTGTTGCGGCCGGCAGGTGAGGATGATGGGACTGTCGGTTCGACGGGCCCGTTCCCGGCGGCTGAAACCGACTATGTCTATCTGCTGATGCCGGTGCGGCTCCCGGGCTGACCGGCCCTATCGCACGGAAGAGGCGCGCACATGCAATTGGGCCTGGTCGGCTTGGGCAAAATGGGCTTCAACATGCGGGAACGCCTGCGTGAGGGCGGCCACGAGGTGATCGGCTACGACCCGAGGCCCGAGGTCAGCGACGTCCCGAACCTGATGAAACTCGCGGAAGCACTCACCCCGCCGCGGGTGGTCTGGGTGATGGTGCCATCCGGATCCGTGACGGACGGGACGATCATTGCGCTGGCGAACGAACTCTCCGAGGGCGACCTGGTGATCGACGGCGGAAACTCGCGCTACACCGAGGACGGTCCGCACGCAAAGCTGTTGGGCGAGAAGGGAATAGCTTTCGTCGACGCGGGCGTGTCCGGCGGCGTGTGGGGCCTGAAGGAGGGCTACGGCCTGATGGTGGGCGGTAGCGACAAGGACGTGGCGCGGGCGATGCCGATCTTCGACACGTTGCGCCCCCCCGGTGAGCTGGCCGACGGTTTCGTTCATGCCGGCCCAGTCGGCGCGGGTCACTACGCGAAGATGGTGCACAACGGCATCGAATACGGACTGATGAACGCATACGCAGAGGGCTACGAGCTGCTGGCGGCCGAGGATCTGATCAAGGACACCCAAGCCGTCATCCAGGCCTGGACGAACGGCACGGTGGTGCGGTCCTGGCTGCAGCAGCTGCTGGCGAAGGCGCTCAAGGAAGATCCGGAGTTCGATCAGATCACCGGCTACACCGAAGACTCCGGCGAAGGCCGGTGGACGGTGGAGGAAGCGATCAGCCACCGCGTACCGACGCCGGTGATCGCGGCGTCCCTGTTCGCGCGGTTCGCGTCCCGACAGGAGGATTCGCCGACGATGAAGGCGGTCTCGGCGTTGCGTAACCAGTTCGGCGGGCATGCCGTCCAGAGGATCAGTGAGTCGGGATAGTTGTACGTCCGACACCTTGCGCTGACCGACTTCCGTTCGTGGGCACGGATCGAACTCGATCTGGAGCCCGGTCGGACGGTGTTTGTCGGACCCAATGGCTTCGGTAAGACGAATCTTGTTGAGGCTCTTTGGTATTCGACAACCCTCGGATCCCACCGGGTGTCGTCGGACGCACCGTTGATCCGCGTCGGTGCCGAGCGGGCCGTGGTGTCGACCATCGTTGTGAACGACGGGCGCGAGTTGGCCATCGACCTCGAGATCACAGCGGGGCGCGCGAACAAGGCGCGGTTGAATCGCTCCCCCGTGCGGACGGCGCGCGAAGTGCTCGGGGTGATGCGTGCCGTTCTGTTCGCGCCCGAGGACCTGGCGCTGGTGCGCGGCGATCCAAGTGAACGCCGCCGGTACCTCGACGAGCTGGCCACTACGCAACGCCCGCGCGTCGGCGCGGTGCGAGCGGACTACGACAAAGTACTGCGACAGCGCGCCGCATTGCTGAAAACCGCTGGCGCTGCCCGGCATCGCGGCGACCGAAGTGTGTTCGACACGCTCGATGTGTGGGACGGGCACCTGGCCGCGCACGGCGCCCAACTGATCGCCGCGCGCGTGGAGCTGGTCAACCAGCTCGCCCCCGAAGTGGAAAAGGCGTACCAACTGCTTGCACCGTCGTCCCGACCTGCTTCGATCCAGTACCGCAGCGGCGTCGACGTGATCGAGAACGAGGCGGCCGCGGGCAACGGCAGCGCCGAGCTGTTCGAGGCCGCGCTGCTGGACGCGTTGGCCCGGCGCCGCGACGCCGAACTCGAACGCGGAGTGTGCCTGGTGGGCCCACACCGCGACGACCTTGAGTTGCGCTTGGGCGATCAGGTTGCGAAAGGCTTTGCCAGCCACGGGGAATCGTGGTCGATGGCGTTGGCGCTGCGGCTGGCGGCTTACGAGTTACTGCGGGCCGACGGCGGAGATCCGGTGCTGCTCCTGGATGACGTGTTCGCCGAACTCGACAACGCGCGCAGGCAGGCGCTGGCCAACGTCGCCGCCGATGCGGAACAGGTATTGGTGACCGCCGCCGTGCATGACGACATCCCCGGCGACTGGGATGCGCGCAGGATCGACATCGCAATGCGCGACGAAGACAACGGCCGAGTTTCGATGGTGCAGCGATGACCGACGACGACATTGAAGCCGGGCCGCCCGCCCGCCTGGGAGGGCTGGCAGGGATGGACCTGGTACGGCGCACGCTGGAGGAGGCGCGCGGCGCGGCGCGGATCCAGGGCAAGGACGTCGGCCGCGGCCGCAGCTCGCCCGGCCGTCGCCGGGTGGCGGGCAACAGCCGCCGCCGCTGGTCGGGCCCGGCGCCGGACTCGCGCGACCCACAGTTACTCGGGTCGGTGACGAGTGACCTTGCGCGCAGCCGCGGGTGGTCGGGCCGGGTTGCCGAGGGATCCGTCTTCGGCCGGTGGCCGGCGGTGGTCGGGGAGCAGATCTCCGCCCACGCAACGCCGAGGTCGCTGAACGACGGGGTGCTGTCGGTATCTGCCGAGTCAACGGCGTGGGCCACGCAGCTGCGGATGGTGCAGGCGCAACTGTTAGCCAAGATCGCGGCGGCGGTCGGGGACGGGGTGGTGACCTCGCTGAAAATTGTCGGGCCGGCGGCCCCGTCGTGGCGCAAAGGGGCGTATCACATCGCGGGCCGAGGCCCCCGCGACACGTACGGATGACCCGTCGGGTGCCGGTTGGCTGAGAGCCACGAGAACGCGGCGATCTTAGTTCTTAAGCGTCTTGACGCACCTCGGATCGAGAAATTCCACAGACGGCGCAAATAGGTGTGTAGAAACGCCACCTCAGAATCGGTCCCACGGCCATCGGACGGTAGACTGTTCTCATGACTTGCCGACGGTAATGACTACCGTCAGAGCCCACCCCCATCCGAAAGTAGGGAAGCTTCCGCCCGTGGCTGCTGCGAAGAAGAAGGCACAAGAGGAGTACGGCGCCCAATCGATCACGATTCTCGAGGGGTTGGAGGCTGTCCGCAAACGTCCCGGCATGTATATCGGCTCCACCGGCGAGCGCGGTCTGCACCACCTCGTGTGGGAGGTCGTCGACAACGCGGTAGACGAGGCGATGGCCGGCTACGCGACCAAGGTCGATGTGCGACTCCTCGAGGACGGCGGCGTCGAGGTCACTGATGATGGCCGCGGAATTCCGGTCGCCATGCACGCCACCGGCGTGCCGACTGTCGACGTCGTCATGACGCAGCTGCACGCCGGCGGAAAGTTCGGCGGCGAGAACAGCGGATACAACGTCAGCGGTGGCCTGCATGGGGTGGGCGTCTCTGTCGTCAACGCCCTGTCGTCACGTCTCGAGGTCGACATCTCCCGCGACGGCTACGAGTGGTTCCAGTCCTACGACCATTCGATTCCAGGCACCCTCAAACAGGGCGAAGCCAGCAAGAAGACCGGCTCGACAGTTCGGTTCTGGGCCGACGCGACGGTGTTCGAGACCACGACATACGACTTCGAGACGGTGGCCCGGCGGCTGCAGGAGATGGCGTTCCTTAACAAGGGGCTGACCATCACGCTCGCCGATGAGCGGGTCACCGCGGAACAGGTGGTCGACGAGGTCGTCAGCGATACCGCCGAGGCGCCGAAGTCGGCGGAAGAGAAGGCGGCCGAGGCGGCAGGGCCGCACAAGGTGAAGAACCGCACCTTCCACTACCCCGGCGGCCTGGTCGACTACGTCAAGCACATCAACCGGACCAAGTCGCCGATCCACCAGAGCATCGTCGACTTCGCAGGCAAGGGCGAGGGCCATGAGGTCGAGGTCGCAATGCAGTGGAACGCTGGCTACTCCGAGTCGGTGCACACCTTTGCCAACACGATCAACACCCACGAGGGCGGCACTCACGAAGAGGGCTTCCGCGCGGCATTGACGAGCGTGGTCAACAAGTACGCCAAGGACAAGAAGCTGCTGAAGGAGAAGGACGCCAACCTCACGGGCGACGACATCCGCGAAGGCCTGGCGGCGGTGATCTCCGTGAAGGTATCCGAACCGCAGTTCGAGGGGCAGACAAAGACCAAGCTCGGTAACACCGAGGTGAAGTCGTTCGTGCAGAAGATCTGCAACGAACAGTTGAGCCACTGGTTCGAGGCCAACCCGGCCGAGGCGAAAACCGTTGTGAACAAGGCCGTCTCGTCGGCGCAGGCACGTATCGCCGCCCGTAAGGCTCGTGAGCTGGTGCGGCGAAAGAGCGCCACCGACATCGGCGGGCTGCCCGGCAAGCTGGCCGACTGCCGCTCGACCGACCCGCGTAAGTCTGAACTGTATGTGGTGGAGGGTGATTCGGCCGGCGGCTCCGCCAAGAGTGGCCGCGACTCGATGTTCCAGGCGATCCTGCCGCTGCGCGGCAAGATCATCAACGTCGAGAAGGCCCGCATCGACCGGGTGCTGAAGAACACCGAAGTCCAGGCGATCATCACGGCGCTGGGCACCGGCATCC
>JAVXWV010000446.1:0-2613 GCA_032230775.1 Mycobacterium sp.
GGTCTACGTCGACGTGAAGTAGACCCACCCAAAAACGAGAGGGGCACCCCCACAAGGGTGCCTCTTCGTCGTGCCGGCGGTGTGTCACGATGCGGTGATGGCAGAGGAACTGACGTACGACGGCACGCTTCATGAAACGGCTACCGAAAAGGGCGTCCTGCGCTATCACGAAGCAGGTGACGGCTCTCCCCTGCTGCTCTTGCACGGTTCCGGTCCGGGTGTCACCGGATGGCGGAACTTCCGCGGCATCCTCGGCAGGTTCGCCCGGCATTTCCGTTGCCTGATTTTGGAATTCCCCGGTTTCGGTGTCAGCGACGACTTCGGCGGTCACCCGATGGTGACCGCAAACGGTGCGTTGGTCACCTTTGTCGAAGCGTTGGGCCTCGACTCCGTTGACATAGTCGGCAATTCGATGGGCGGCGGCGTCGGCATCAACTACGCGATCCGTCATCCGGCCAAGGTTCGACGCCTCGTGACGATCGGCGGAATCGGAACGAACATCTTCACGCCGGGCCCGAGCGAAGGCATCCGGCTCCTTCAGGAGTTCACCGAGAATCCCACACGCCAACGGCTTGTCGACTGGCTGCACTCGATGGTCTACGACCCGGCACTGGTGACTGACGAACTCATCGAGGAACGCTGGGCGTTGGCCACCGATCCGCCGACTCTTGAAAGCGCCAGGCGCATGTACGGCAAGGTGGCGTTCGGCCAGATGATGGCGGCGATGCGGGCGTCGGATGCCCCGATGCCCTGGGCAATGATGCACAAGGTGCAGGCGCCGACGTTGCTGGCATGGGGCCGCGACGACCGGGTCAGCCCGCTGGACATGGCGTTGATCCCGATGCGCACGATTCCCAACGCCGAGTTGCACGTATTCCCCAATTGCGGGCATTGGGCGATGATCGAGGCGAAGGAAGCCTTCGAAGACACTGTGCTGGCCTTCCTGTCTCGTAGCGGCGACAGATAGGGACACCTCATGACCGACAGGGTTTTCGACAGGGTGATGGCGATCGCCGACCGACTGCGCGAGCGGGCAGCCGAAGCCGAGCAGCTCGGGCGGCTGCCCGATGAGACGGTCAAGGACCTCAAGTCCGTCGGCGCGATAAGGCTGCTGCAGCCCAAGCGGTACAACGGGTTCGAGGTACATCCGCGTGAGTTCGCCGAAACGGTCATGGCGGTCGCGTCGCTGGATCCTGCGTCGGGCTGGATTTGCGGCGTCGTCGGCGTGCACCCGTACCAGCTGGCGTATGCCGACCCGAAGGTGGCCGAAGAGATCTGGGGCACCGACACCGACACCTGGGTGGCCTCGCCGTACGCCCCGCAGGGCGTGGCCAGGCCCGTCGACGGCGGCTATATCTTCAATGGCCGCTGGCAATTCAGCTCGGGAACCGATGCCTGCGAATGGATCTTCCTTGGTGCCATGATCGGGGATTCGGACGGCAGGGCCATCATGCCGCCGCAGATGCTTCACATGATCCTGCCACGCAAGGACTACGAGATCGTCGATGACTCGTGGAATGTGGTGGGCCTGAGGGGAACCGGATCGAAGGACATCATCGTCAAGGATGCCTTCGTGCCTTCCTACCGCGCGATGAATGCGACCGAAGTGATGGACGGCACGGCTCAGCGCAAGGCCGGGATGACCGAGACGCTGTATCTGATGCCGTGGTCGACCATGTTCCCGCTCGGGATCACCTCGGCGGTCATCGGAATCGCCGAAGGCGCGCTGGCCGCCCATCTCGACTATCAGCGCGACCGCGTCGGCGCCGCAGGGACGGCGATCAAGGACGACCCGTACGTGATGCACGCGGTCGGTGAAGCGGCGGCCGACATCAACGCGGCGCGCCAGGAACTGCTTGCCAACGCCGACCGGATCTACGAGATGGTGGACGCCGGCGACGAGGTGTCGTTCGCGGACCGGGCCGCAGGCCGGCGCACGCAGGTGCGTTCGGCGTGGCGCGCGGTGATGGCGGTCGACCAGATCTTCTCGCGCTCGGGAGGCAACGCATTGCGGATGGACAAACCGTTGCAGCGGTACTGGCGTGACGCACACGCCGGGCTTGCCCATGCGATCCACGTGCCCGGCACCACATTCCACGCCTCTGCGCTCAGCTCGCTCGGCATCGAGCCCGAGGGCCCGCTGCGGGCGATGATCTGATGAGCGACGTCAAGAGCCTCGGTTACATCAAGGTCCAGACCGCAGACGTCGACCGCTGGCGCACCTTCGCGTTCGATGTACTCGGATTCGCCAAGGGAAGCGGTCCCGACGCCTCGGCCCTCTACCTGCGCATGGACGAGCGCGCCGCGCGGATCGTGGTGGTCCCAGGGGAATCCGACGGAGTCGTCGCTGTTGGATGGGAGGTCCGCGACAGGCCGGCACTGCTACGCGTGCAGGAGACGCTGCAGTCCGCCGGTGTTGCAGTCGAACCGCTGCCCCAGGACGAGGCCGACGCCCGGCGGGTCGAGGAAGCGATCACGTTCTGCGACCCGACCGGCACCACGATTGAGTTGTTCCACGGGGCCGTGCTGGACCACAGCCCCGTCGTCACACCGTTCGGAGCCCGGTTCGTCACCGGCGCACAGGGATTGGGGCACGTGGTGTTGCCCGCAACA
>JAVXWV010000422.1:0-7683 GCA_032230775.1 Mycobacterium sp.
CTAAGCCGGCCGGGGTGGAGCCACCGGGCGCGCGGTCGCTTGAAATTGCCGGCGGCCAACACGAGATGGTGCCATCTGACAGCGCGATCGACGGCGCCGCCCGCGGCCCAGAAATGTTCACCCAGCCACGCCACGTCGTCCCAAAGCCCGTCGTCCTCCCAGCCGGCGGCGAGTTTGCGTGCTCGTGACGCAGTAAAGCCGGGAAGCGGGTTGGAGCCTTCTGCTCGACCTTCAGATAGTTCTTGATCTCGATGACCCGGTGACATAGTTGGTGACAGTATGACGCGGGCCACTGGAGGAGTCATGCTCTCAGGAAAGAAGATTCTGTGTGCCGCGGCGCCCATCTATGGCCACACGGTGCCCGCCTTGGCGTTGGCTCTTGGGCTTCGAAGCGGCGGGAACGATGTGCAGATGGTGTCGTACAACGACACGACGCGGGACGTTTTCCGTCGCTATCAGATGAGCACGACACCCGTGAAAGTGTGGCCGAATGATCCGGCGCAGAATCTGTTGGAGGTCAAGGAGATTCTCGAGGCGTATCAACCTGACGTCACTATCTGTGATTGGAGCAAGGCACTGTGGCTGGCGCTGCAGGCATGGCGCCCGGCATGTCGCGTTTCGATACTGCGATGTGAGCTCCTGTTCGGGTACCAGCGCCGCAACCAAGTCCTCCCCGGCAAATTCCCGTTCGAAACCGTGGGTGCCCTCGACCACATGAATGACGGCCTCTCGAAGGCTGGGCTGGACCGCCTTGCCGACTGGCGAGATCTCTGTCGAGCCGAAATCATTGTCGTGCCCAGCATCCCAGAGATTGATCCGCTGCCAGAGGGTGTTCGCGACCACTACCCCGAGTCGACTTTCGTCTACACCGGTCCTCTGCTGCTTCCGGTCGGCGGCCCTACCCCTGCGGCCCTGAAGGAATGGATCACATCGTCTCAACGAAACGGCAGCCCGGTCATTCTCGTGACGCTCGGTACGGCGTGGGAAACGAACATGTACACGGTTCTCGCGGATTCGCTGGAGCGATCCGAGTTCGCCGTCGTCATGGTCGTTCCCGACGAGGTTGAGCGGCTTCGTCTCGAACAGCGAAACGGCCCACGATTTCAGGCCATCGGTCTCACCGACCTCCGCGATCTGGCGCAACGGGTGGACCTCGTCGTTCATCACTGCGGACACGGCACGTTGCACACGGTGCTCCTCGCGGGCAAACCGTCGCTGACGCTTCCGAGCGGGCAATACGATCGAGAGGACAACGCGTTACGTCTCCAGGATCTTGGTTGCGGACGCCATCTCGACCACGAGTACTTCAGTAATGGCCTTGACGCTCACGCCCTTTCAGCCGCCGCCGAAAGCGTTCTGACCGACAACACCATCAGGGAAGGAGTATCGGCGATATCTAAGACATTGTCGGAGTATGTCGAGAAACGTGGTCCGGCAGAGTTGGGGCGCGCCCTGGCCGCACACCACACCCTGCAATGAGTCTGTGGTCAGACGGGGGTGGGTGATTCGAGGTCGTAGCCGTAGCCCCCGGCGATGCGTGTCGTCTCCCCTGAACATTCGATCACCGCCGCGTAGTGATTCACCGGACGGGTCCGTCGCGCCGCTTCTTCCAGCATGTCCGGGGCGGTAGACAATTGGAGGAAGCCGAACACCCGCGACAACTCCCCTTCGGTACGTTCGCAGAGGTCCTCATAGCGCAGACTGTGCACGCGGTCGGGCAACCTGTCGCGAAGCGACAGGGCTTGTTGCTCGTGAAAGGTCCACCGTTCGACCTTCTCCTCGCGAGTAAGGCCCACCCAAAAATCCCCGCCGCGCCTCGCGTTGAAGCGATCCGAGCTGAGCGCCACCGAAAACGGATGACGCACGATGTGCAGGAAGTGCGCATCGGGAAAGTGCTCGAGCATGAAGGTCACGAGTTGCGGATCGGCGTGCTGGAACGGCTTCTTGTCGCCGATCCACGCAAGTTCGGTTTTTGTCTGGGGCTCCAGGAAAGGGGTACCCGCTTCCATGAGCCGCTGCTGGACGGCTAGGAAATTCTCGCGTGGGCTTCGCTCCCGGCGGAACAGGTCTGCGCAGCTCTCCACGGTGTGACGAAGGCCGCGGTCCGAATCCCACGAATGGGACCGAAACGCCTGATCGTGGGTGAATTGGTAGAGAGCCCAAACGATGTCGGACTCATGGGACACGAAAACCTGCGGGTGCAGGTTCAGAAGCCGGACCAAATGTGAAGTGCCAGAACGTTTGTTCCCGACGAGGAACAACGGCCGAGTCATCAAGACGCTCTAGGTCGACACGGGTGCGAGTTCGGTCTCTATCACGAAATCGTCGAGCAGCGCCCGCATGTGTGCTTCCACCTCATCAACCGAGTTTCCGCTCACGTGCACTCCTCCGGAACCAAAATGCGAGTGTCTTCGCGGCACGATGACATCCCCCTGTCTGAATCTCATGAACCCAGCGAGGACCTCCGGTCGCTCGAGCAATTCGTTCACCGTGGTGATCTTTGTGATCCGACCAGCGGGAGCCGGCAACATCAAATCGCCAACGCACCGGAACTGCGTAGGGGTCAGGTCGGGAACTCGACCCACATGGATGTCGAGCAACGCGTCGAACACGTCGTAGCCGAAAGCGAGAGAGTGGTTGCGAGGGATCAGACCGCCAGCCAGTCGGGCCGCCACTTCGCCAAAAGTCACTCGGACGCCGAGAAGGAAGAATTCTGAGTGTAGGTATCCATCCTCGAGCCCGAAGCCGCTTACCACCGCCTGCGCAACGTCGTGGGGTTGCACTGGAAAGTCGCGTGGGACTTCCCGGAATGTGATGTTGGCGTTCATGGCGCCGTCGACGATGTCCAGAGGACGCTCGGGCATCGACGAGAGAAACGCCGCGAGTACGCCGCCGTGCTGGAACAGCGCGCACAATTCGTATTCGATTCCGTGCTGGTACGCCTCAACCATCATCGGTCTCCGATCGAGAGGGCCTAGCTCCATGAGGTCGTTCTCGCTGCCGACGAGATGCGTGCCGATGGTTGCAAAGCCGTCGCGCGGCTTGACGACCACAGGCCAACCGTGATGTGAGGCGAAATCGGTGACGTCGTCCGGTCCCGTGACCACAGCATGTGTAGCGACCTGAAAGCCGATGTCCTGCAGCTTGTTTTTCATGGCCGACTTGTCACGGACCCACATCACTTGTTCTGCGGTCAACGCGGGAAGGCCGGCACGCCGGGCGATGTCCTGAGCGATATCTTGCCGGCCTTCGTTCGGGTTGCAGAAGTGCTCAAGAGGCTGACCCTGCGCGGCCATCCATGCCCTGAATCGCTGTGCCTCCGCCGCCGCGTCGAGATCGAGATCGACAACGAACGTGGGCAAGTGCTTCGTCTTGTCTACGTGTTCGGGGGACAGGCCGGAGAGCGAGTTGGAGAAGCGCAGCAGCACGGGGTTGAGATCGGTTCGCCTCGTCAGCGCGTCGAGCAGTGGGCTCGGTCGATCGTCGACGAACACCAGGGTTGGGTTCACAGCTTGCTCAGTCGGTCCCTTTGGCGTCGGACAGATCTAGTCGAAGTGTTTCACCCGGCGCGTTTCGGATCTGAAGGGACGCACCATCTTCGGTCACGTGATCTCCGTCGACCCGAATCTTTCCGATGGTGGTCGTGATGACGTACTCAGGTACGGCGAAACCGGTTGTCGACCATTCGAGCTGGCGCATGATGTCGCGTCCGGCTTGAAGCGACGTTTGGAAGTGGCTCACGCCTGTCACGTTGTCGCAGTGATAGAGGTAATAGGGACGCACTCGCGCCCGCACGAGTCCGGTGTTCAGCGCCCGCATGGTGTGGATGTCGTCGTTGATGCCTTTGAGCAGCACGGTCTGATTCTGGACCGGTGCCCCTGCTCGCAGCAGCCTGTCGCACGCCGCTTGTGCTTCTGACGTCAGTTCCTTCGGGTGATTGAAATGAGTGCTCACCCACATGGGATGGTGCCGCTCGAGCATGTCGCAGAAAGCCGGAGTTATCCGTTGGGGCAACAAGACTGGAAAGCGCGTTCCGATACGCAGAATCTCCACATGCGGTATCGCCCGCAGCAGACCGAGTAGGTGGTCGAGTTTGGCGTCGGAATAGGTCAGGGGGTCACCGCCGGTGAGCAGAACATCGCGAATCTCGGGGTGCGCTGCGATGTACGCGACGTCTTCGTCGTACGGTAAGGCCTCGCTTTCGCCGAAGTATGTTCCGTCGACATTCGTGGTGTGGAACTTGCGCGTGCAATGGCGACAATAGACAGGACACGCCCTGGTGACGAGAAGGATCGCACGATCGGGATATTTGTGGACGACTCGATTGGTCTTGCGATACTGACGATCACCGACGGGGTCGACGTCGTCTCCGGGTCGGATCTCGAATTCGCTCATTCTCGGGACGGCCTGCCTGCGCACTGGGCATTCCGGATCGACCGGGTCCATCAAGGATGCGTAGTAGGGGGTGATGCTCCAGCGATAGACACCCGCACAAGCCTCGATCGCCTTCGCTTCGTCATCGGTGACATCGATCCAGTCGCGAAGCGCGTCGACGTTGACGATGCGGTTGGCGAGGTGCCACCTGTAGTCGTCCCACGACTGCGAATTGATCAGGCCGCGCTGCGTGGTCTTCGGCATCGTCAGTTGCCTGCGGCGAGCGTGAAAAGCCCCGTCTCTTCCAGTGCCTCTGCGATCGCGCATCGCTCCTCGTCGGTTAAGTGTCCCGGCAGCTCGTGCACATCGAATTGTGGTGCACCGGCACAGAATGCGATCGCCTCACGCGCGACGCGTGAAAGCGTGAATTCCTCAACCCAACCGCGCTCCGTCTGCACGCCAAGAGCAACGGCATCGCCCGTTTCCCGGTAGTCGAGGCTCAACTCCTCGTGGGAACGAACAAGCGTGCGCACCGTCGGCGGACCGGCGTTCGTGACGTCGCTTCCGCCCAATCCATGGATGAATCGTCGTGTCCCAGAGGAGCCTTGAGCAGCACAGCGCTCAAGCAGGTGCACCACCGGTACGGCGTCGATCTGGGCGAGGAATTGGGCAATTGCGCGAAGCTTCACCTGCCGATAGCGAGTCGCGATGACCTTGTCGTAGGGAGCGCCGTAACCGCTCACCCGGCGTGCGGAGAATTCATCGAGAACGGGCAGACACTGTTCTTGGTCTGCCGGCTTTTGACCGTCGTGTGGGCTACTGACGTGCATGGAGAGCGACCACTTGTCCGTCGGGTTGCGCGGATCGTGGATGCACGGCTCGTAAATGAAGCCGACTTCGCCAGCGTGGGCATCGAACAGATTCTTCGGCACCAGGGTTTGACTTCGGTATGACTCAGCGCGGTCGTAAGTCTGGACTATCAGCTGATTGCGGCAGACGCTGGTGATCGTCCAGTCGGTGTGTTCGTGCGCGCCGGCGTTGCTACCCGGCGGCCAGTAGCCGAAGGCAAAGCGAACTCCCGATCCGGGCAAGGTGAAGAAGGGAACCAAGTTCTGACGACGCCGGCTCGGGCGTTCGAGCAGGGTCAGCTCATATCCGATGCAATCGACCAGGAACTCGTCGTCGCGAACCGCCGCGGTCATCGCCGCCCGGGCAGCGAGGACTGCGTCCTTCTCCGGACGCTCGAGCACGTGCTCCTCGGGAAATGCGTAGCCCTCGAACCGGTCGCAGACGTCGTCGAGCCTCACGGTGCACGCCCGCTGTCAGCCGACACGGAGGACCTTGAGTTCGACCAGCGCACCGACCAGCGCGACCTTCTCCTCCTCGGTCAAGTCGCCGGGTATTTCACGAACATAGAAGGCACCCGTGTCGGCAACGAATCGCAGAGCGGTCTCCGCGATTGGGCTCACACTGAGCAAGGCTCCGCCGTCGCCGTCCATCAGGTCGACCATCCCGCCTGCCGGGCCCACCGCCCAATGCCCGGGGAAGTAGTTCACCACGCGCCGGCGGGGCGTTACCCAGTTTGCGTCTTTCCATACCGGTGGCAAATCCGTGCCGAACAGCTGCCGATATCGGTCACAGAACTCGGCCAAGGTCGCTTCCGGGGCGAGCCTGACGCCGGTTTCCGGCGGCGCATTGCTCGGAGCGTGGTGGCGATACTTGCCGAAATACCGGGCGCAGAAGGCGCTGTACTCCGCTGTGAAGAGCACGAACTGGTGCCACGCTTCGTCGACGGTCAGCGAATGCATCTTCCACGTCTTCGTGCGGTCGACATGGCAGAGCACGAGGTAGCGCTTCACCTCCGTGAAAAGCGCGCAGGCATCTTGGGCGGTGTCGACAAAGCGTTCTTTCACCAGCTTGTCGATGACGAACGGAGCCTCGTAGTCGAGCGCTTCGAACGCGTCCGTCACGACATCCGGCACTGACAGGGCCACGGTCGGTCCCTTGACTAGCAGCGAAGCCAGATCGGGCTACGCGGATTACTCCTTTTCATAACAGCAACAATCGCCACATGTGCCGGTGCAGTTTGAGTTGCCTTCAGCGCTAGAACGCAGCACTATCCGCAGACGGCCGCTCTCAATTTCTGTAATCTCGGCGGTGCCAGTGCCTGTACTCATGACCACGGATGCTACTATCCGCCGGCAATTGTGTCCGGAGACTCTGCAAATTTGCTGTGAGGTCTGGTGCGGTCACCTGCTCACCTGCTGTGCATCCGACCGAACCTCCCATTTCTTCGTCTGTCTAAGCCTCAATCCACCGATGAGCTGTGGTCTGGACGATGCTGGCCATGGGCCGGTGGCTCGGTGGCCAGCTTGTGTGCTTTGCGCGCGAACCGGGTTACGGCCCTGAGAACCGTGGGGGCTTCACCGTCGGTTCCCTCCGCAAGGCGCCGGGAACTATCGAACGTTGGTCTAGCGGTAGCCTGAACTATCCCAGCTGCGCGTATTGGAAGGACACCGGCCGCACGCGGCCGCAAAGGATGAAGCCGAGGACGTCGAATATTTCATGAACCGGAAAAATGTAATCCGCACGCTCACGGCGATTGCCGTGGTGCTGTTGCTGGGCTGGTCGTTCTTCTACTTCAGCGACGACACCCGCGGATATAAGCCCGTCGACACCTCGGTGGCGATGGCCCAGATCAACAACGACAACGTCAAGAGCGCGCAGATCGACGACCGTGAACAGCAGCTGCGGCTGGACCTGAAGAACGGAAACGGAGACACCGAAAACGCCGACAAGGTCATCGCCAAGTACCCCACCGGGTACGCCGTTCCGCTGTTCGACGCGTTGAGTGCGAAGAACACCAAGGTCAACACCGTCGTGAACCAGGGCAGCATGCTCGGATCGCTATTGATCTACATGCTGCCGCTGCTGCTGCTCGTCGGGCTGTTCGTCATGTTCTCCCGCATGCAGACCGGCGGCAGGATGGGCTTCGGCTTCGGCAAGTCGCGGGCTAAGCAGCTCTCCAAGGACATGCCGAAGACCACCTTTGCCGACGTCGCAGGCGTCGACGAGGCAGTCGAGGAGCTCTACGAGATCAAGGACTTCCTGCAGAACCCGACGCGGTATCAGGCGCTTGGCGCCAAGATCCCCAAGGGCGTGCTGCTCTACGGTCCGCCAGGCACCGGCAAAACGCTGCTGGCCCGCGCCGTCGCGGGTGAGGCGGGCGTTCCGTTCTTCACGATTTCGGGTTCGGACTTCGTCGAGATGTTCGTCGGCGTCGGCGCCTCCCGGGTGCGTGACCTGTTC
>JAVXWV010000443.1:0-11083 GCA_032230775.1 Mycobacterium sp.
GCGGCCTCGAGCAGCAACTCCACCAGTTCGTGCACCGGAGCGGTGTCCGACGCGATGTCGGCGTCTATGGCCAGGTCGCCGCGGGCCAGCATGACGGCCATCCCATGCTCGCCGATCGTGCCGGACAACAGCACCTTGTCGCCTGGCTGAACCAGGTCGCGCCCCAGCCGCCTGCCCTCGGGGATCACACCTACCCCGGCGGTGGAGATGTACACGCCGTCGGCGGCGCCCTTGCCGACGACCTTGGTGTCACCGGTGACGATCTGAACGCCCGCGCGTGCGGCGGCTTCGCCCATGTCGGCCACGATTTCGCGGAGTTCGGCGATGGGGAAACCTTCCTCGATGACGAACGCCGCAGACAGCCATTGCGGGCGCGCGCCCGATACCGCCAGGTCGTTGATGGTTCCGTGTACCGCCACGTGACCGATGGATCCGCCAGGAAAGCGCCGCGGGGAAACGACATAGGAGTCGGTGGAGAACGCCAGCCGTTCACCCAACGGAGTGCGCAACGCCGCGGCGTCGCCGAGTTGTTCTAATTCGTCGTTGCGGAACGCCTCGAGGAACACCGAGTCGACGAGTGCGGCCGACGACTTGCCGCCTGCCCCGTGCGCGAGCGTCACCACGTCCTCGAGCAGACGCGGACGTCGCTGCCGGAACTTGTCGATACGTTCCAGCACGCGGTCTTCGCGCTGCGCGGCAGTCATCGGCTGTGTGGTCATAAGGCGTGCGCTCCGTTCAGTGGACGGGCCATGTGATCCTGGGCCACCGACCACAGCCGGTACCCGAGCATCGCGTGGCTCTCCTGGATGCGGTGGATGCTCTGCGAGTGCACGGTGAAGCAGAAGTCCATATCCTCGGCGACCGCCATCCGGCCGCCGTCGTGACCGGAGAACCCGATCGTCAACAGGCCGCGCTGCTTGGCCTCGGTGATCGCGGTCATCAGGTCTTCTGAATTGCCTGACGTCGACAGCGCGATCGCGATGTCGCAGTCCCTGGCGTGGGCGATGATCTGCCGCTTGAAGATCAGCTCAAACCCGACGTCGTTGCCGAGCGCGGTCACCACCGCTTCGTCGGCGGCCAGAGACCATGCCGCGACCGGACGGCCGCGAGCCGGACGAGTGAACAGCGACGCCAGCGTCGCGGCGTCGGTCGAACTGCCGCCGTTGCCGAAGGTGTACAGCCTGCCGCCACGGCGGAACCGTTCGGCCATCTCGGTACCCGCGGCGATCAACGTGTCGCCGTACTCGTTCAGCGAGGACTGTTGAAGTTGTGCGCTTTCAGCGGCCTTGTCCCGTGCCGAGGCCGCCAGATCGTCGAGCAGGCTCGTGGCGTCGGTCTCCTCGGATTCGATGAACGGATATAGGAAGCTGGTGTTCTCGGACTCGGTCATCGGCTCACCTCGTCCTCAACGCGGGTGATCGCGGCTCCCGCGTGCACCAGAATGAGGTCGTTGGGTGCAACGTCACCTAGCATCGTGACGTCCACCCACTCCTCGCCTTTGGCGGTGCGGACTAACGCAGAACTGACGGCATCGGCCGGTTCGAACAGCACCTCTCCGAGCCGGCCCTCGTCGCTGCACGTCACGCACACGTCCTCGGTGCACTCGTCGGACGTGGCCTTCAGCAGGCCGGGATGCTCGAAACAGACGTGGGTGAGCTCCCATAACAAGTGGTACATCAGCACGAACGTTCCGGTGGCAGGCACCATGGGATCGTCGGAGTCGATCCAAAGGATGTGGTTTGCGGCGCCAGCAGGCGGGCGCGGACCCGAACCGATCCACAGGGTCACTACCCCCCATGCCTGCGCGCGGCGCATCGCGTCGATCACCGCAGGTTCGTCCGCCGACGCGACCGCGATCAGCAGATCTCCTGGCCGACTCGCCACCCTCGCCTGAGCCACGGGATCCGGTTCGACGAGCGCAACAGACGGCAGCGCCCGCTTTCCCACGATCACCGGGTGCACGAATTCGACGGCCACGTGATGGGCGTGCGGTTCCCATTGCGGTGAGATCACCCAGAGCGTGGCACCGTTATGGAATCTGCGGGCCACGTCCAGCGCGGCGGCCGCCAGATCAGCGGACAAATCGGCATCGACGTACGACCCACCCGGTTTCGCGGGCTCAGGCCCTATTGTCCTCCTCGCGTCCGGTGTCATAGTCGATCTCCCCTCAGAGCACCAGTGTGCTCTGATCCCGCGGCAACGGAGGCGCTTTCGGAACAGGTGTTGACCAGATCCAGCGTGGCCTGAGTTGCCGCTGCCAGCGCTGCGCTCTCGTCGTCGTTGAGAGTTCCGCACACCCAGTCCCAGTGCGCGGAAACGATGGTCCCTGGCACGGGCGCAGGCGCCAGTGACAATTCGCCCTTCTTCCACTGGACACGCTCGGGCCGCGCCTCGCCGAGTGTCAGCCTGCCGCTTTCGAGTTGCAGTGGCCGTGACGCGATTACCGCGTGCTCACCCGCGACCGACTCGACCGTGCCCCATCGGATGCGGCAGTCCTGCATGACGCCCAAGGCTGTAGAAGCATCACGGTGCAAGAACCGAACCCACGGGTATACGACGAAGACATGAAAGCTGTGGTGTGCCATTACCTCCGCAGTGGCAGGAACCTCGTCCAGTAGACCGGTGACCTGGCCCTTGAACGCCGCACGTAGCCGGGCGAGCAGCTGGGCGGGGTCGACCTTATAGAGTGACGGTCCGCCGACCCAGTAGCTGTTGACGACATCCTCGTCGAGCGCATCGGAGTCGCCGACCGCGTCGGCGATGGCGGTCAGGTACGGCCATGCGCCGTCGAATTCCCTTGCGTGTGAGGCAAGTCCGGACGTGCCGCCGCCGTCCGTCGGACCGCAGTAGCCGAGCTCGTTCGGTGGGTAGGCGTACCGGCCGAACAACTCTTGGCCCTTCGTCATGTCATTCATTCGGAATTGCCCACCAACAGCTGTCCCAATGCGATTCCGCCGTCATTCGGGGGGACGGTTCGATGCGTGATTACATGGACTCCTTTGGCATGTAATCCGGTCAACGTCAGTGCGAGTAGCAGTGCATTCTGGAAGACGCCACCGGACAGCGCGACGGTTTGCGATGCGTCGCGGTCCTGGCAGGCGATGTCGACGACCAAATCGGCGACCGCATGGTGGAACCGCGCACCTATCACGTTTGCGGGCACGCCTGCACGCCGATCGCGGACCACAGCGTGGAGCACGGGGGCCGGGTCGATCAGCGTCGTCGCCTCCCCGCGGTCGACGTCGAACGCGTACGCGCTCGCGGCACGGTCAACGCCGCGGGACAGGCCCTCCAACTCGATCGCCGCCTGCGCCTCGTAAGCCACCACCTGTCGCACGCCGGCGAGAGCTGACACTGCGTCGAACAGCCTGCCCATGCTGGACGTCGGCACACAGCCGAATCCGGTTTCAAGCTGGTGCGCTAAGGATCTTTGTTCGGCGGGGGGACACGCGGCCACCGGCGCAAGGTCGGGGTCCCACGCCATTCCTGCCGCCCACAGATGCGCCAGAGCCATGCGGTACGGACGCAACACGCTGATGTCGCCACCCGCCATCGGCACATACTTGAGCTGCGCCAGGCGTTGGAAGCCCTTGTAGTTGGCGAGCAGCACCTCGCCGCCCCAGACCGCGCCGTCGGTTCCGTAACCCGTTCCGTCGAAAGCGAACCCGAGCACCTCAGCTGAACCGTCAAGGCCGTGTTCGGCCATCACCGCCGCGATGTGCGCGTGGTGGTGTTGGACGGTTCGGACCGGGCGCCCTGCGGCGTTGCGGCTCGCCCACGCGGTCGACCGGTACAGCGGATGCGCGTCAGCTACCAGCACCTGTGGCGCGACGGCGGTCAACTCCTGCAGATGCTGCTGTGCCGAGTCGAACGCGGACAGCGTCGCCAGGTCGTCCATGTCGCCGATGTGCTGGCTCAACCACGCATACTTTCCTTCCGCGACCGCCATGGTGTTCTTCAGGTCGGCGCCGACTGCCAGCGTCGGCGGCACCGACACGGGGAGCGCGATCGGCAGCGGCGCGTATCCGCGGGAGCGCCGAATCGGTAACTCCACCGCGCAAACCACCCGCATGACGGAGTCGTCGCACGGCACCAGGATCGCACGGTCATGCATCAACCAGCCGTCCGCCAGATGCGAAAGCCGTTCGAGCGCATCATCGTCGGCAAAGCAGATCGGTTCACCGGCCAGATTGCCGGAGGTCATCACCAGCACGGGGGGCCCGGGTTCGTCGCCGGGCAGGCCGAACAGCAGCGGGTGCAGCGGCGCATAGGCGAGCATGACGCCGAGGTCGGGATTGTGCGGTGCCACCGAATCGGCGACCGCGGCGCCTGATCCACGTGGCATCAACACGATAGGCCGTTGCGGACCGGAGAGCATGCGTGCTGCGAGGTCGTCGACCTCGACAACGCTGCGTGCGGTCGCAAGATCCGGCACCATCACGGCGAACGGTTTGTCGCCGCGACGCTTTCGCGTTCGCAACAAGGTGACCGCCTGTTCGTTGCCCGCGTCGCATGCGAGGTGGTAGCCGCCGATACCCTTGACCGCCAACACGCCACCGTCGCGCAGCAACCGTCGGGCCTCGCGCAGTCCGGATTCACCGTCGGATGTCCGGCCGTTCCCGTCGCGATAGGTCAGCGCGGGGCCGCAATTCGGGCAGCAGACCGGCTGAGCATGGAACCGCCGGTCGGAGGGATCGTTGTATTCCCTGGTGCAGTCGGCACACATCGCGAACGCCGCCATCGTTGTGGATGCGCGGTCATAGGGGAGTGATTCGATGATGGTGAAGCGTGGGCCGCAATTGGTGCAGTTGACGAAGGAGTGTCGGTAGCGCCGGTCGGCGGGGTCGCTTTGTTCGGCGGCGCAGTCGGCACACATCGCGACGTCCGGCGAGGTCAGCGTGCGGCCACCGTCGGTTCGTGAGGTGTCGGCGATCGTGAATCCGGTTCCGCCGGTGACCGGAATGTTCTGGATGTCAAGGGATTCAATGACGGCCAGCGGGGGAGCCTGGTCGCGCAGTCGAGCCAGGAACTCGTTGACATCTGTGGTGTCACCCTCGACCTCGATGACGGCACCGGAGCTGTCGTTGCGCACGCTCCCGGCGAGGCCCAGCGCGGCGGCCGTCGTGTAGACGAACGGCCGGAAGCCCACTCCCTGCACCACCCCGCGCACGGAGACGCGCAGTCGACGCCTGCCGGTCATGGAAAGTCTCGGGGAATTTGGCTGGGGTCTTCTCCCCTGTCGGAGCCCCTGCCCATCATCTCGAGGCCGGCCATCGCCTCGTCGGCGCCGGCCTTGTCAGTCTTCTCGACGACGAAACCCATATGGATGATCACCCAGTCGCCCGGGTCGAACGTCTCCTCGGGCAGCATGCCGATGTTCACCTTGCGGTTCTCACCCGCGACGTTGACGAGGGCCAGTTGATCGCCGTAGCCCTCGAGCATCCCGACGACCTGCCCGGGGATTCCCAGACACATGAGTCAGCCCCCCGATGACCTGGTCGGTGCCGTCGTGCGGGCGGCGAGGCCTGCGAGCACGTCGTTGATCGCCGCCACGGCTCCTGGCACCGCTGCGGCCACCGGCTCCGACAGACCCATGCCCTCGTCGATGTTCTCCACTTCGCAGCCGATGACAATAGTCCGCGGCGCAGTACCGCCCAATGCGGTCAGCGTGGCGAACACTGCGGCCGGGTCCATACTGTGCGCCTCGAGACCGGCTGTGGGCGAGAGGGTTTCGTGATCAGCTTCGAAAACATGAAGTGTGCCGGGTGCGCCGCGATTCGGTAACGCGTCGATGAGAACAAGTGCGTGCCACTCCTCGAGTAGGTCATACGCGAGGTGCATGCCCCTGATTCCGTAGTCGACCGTATGCACGTCGGCATCGGTGGCCTGCCCGGCGACGTGTCGAATCACCTCGGATCCGAAACCGTCGTCCCCAAGGAAGATGTTGCCGATTCCGGCGACCAGGATGCGGGCTGTCATCTGGTTGACGTACCGGAACTACATGTTCCGTATCTTCATGTATCGCCGTATGTCCGGGATCGAACGGAGCCCGACCAGCACTCCTCCCACGCCGACCACGGCAACGACACCGATTGCTACCCAACCAACTGCGGCCATCACGAACTCCTATCTTGGCTGACAACTTTCACATCGAGCGGTTCGACTTCGTCCGGCGCGAAGTACAGGTATCGGCCGTATGAGTCGGGCATCTCGACGTCTGGATCGTCCTCGACGATGACGCCCACGTACTGCTGGCCGTCGACGTCCTCATGAACGGATGTGACGCGGGCGGTCTTACCCGCGAAGAAGATGTCCTGCGCATCGGCGCGGCGGCACGGCCGCAGGCGGACTCTGCTGCCCGCGGCGACACGTACCCCGTTCACCAGTACGGCATCGAGTTCGGGTCGTACGGCCGTGTCGGCCACCGGATCCCACCAGTCGACGCCTTCAGGAATCTCGGGGATCAGGCCCGCCGACCTCATCTGCTCGTCCAACTCGTCGAGTCTCGGGTCGTTGGGCTCGAGGCCTGGCGCGTGTGGGTTGCGCAGGATTCCGTGCAACTGCTGCATGGCCTCGGGCGACATCGAATCGCACCGGTCGATGATCGCCGCCGCCCGCGGATCGGTCGCCCGCGCCTGCGCCTTCTCCTCGTCGGTCATCGTCATCACGCGAAGGGTCAGGATCTCGTCGATCTCCGTGGAGTCGTAGAGAGCGCCCTCGCTCTGCTCGGCGATCTCGGGGTGGTCGTAGAGGATGATCGGCGAGATCAGCATCAGGTCGCGTTCTCCCGGCCGCCCGGCGAGCACTGGGAAGCAGCGGTGCTGGACAAGACGGGACACCGGACCTGCTGCGGTGTCCGGCGGCTCGAGCAGTGAGACGAACTCTCCGCCAACTACTTCGGCGATGACGTGGGTACCGATCAACGACGTGGCGATGGCCGTGTCCTTGTCAGCCGCGGCCGCGCCGGTATTGCGGACCGCCACGCTGACCCGATTCAGGCCGTCATCTTGTTCGAGCTCGATGGTCAGTTCCGCACTGATCGCCGCCCTGGTGCGGATCAGCCGACCGCCATCGACGTCCTCCGTGTCTCTGCCCTGGGCGACGGCGACCTCCATGGTTCGCGGCTGTGCGAGATCGGCGAGATCGAAGGGGCCGAAGGACAGTTCGCGCTCCACCGCCTCGTCCCAGGTGACCCACGACTGCAAGCCGCTGATCAGTTCGTCGACGGGTTCGAACCGGCCGCCGCCGACGTCGCGTTCGGCGCGGCGATGTTGGAGTTGAAGGAAGCGCACGACGAGTGTCAGCTCGCTGTCACCGTCGATCAGGAACTGCGCCGACAGGCTGTCGTCTTCGCCGATACCCGCATCCGATGCGCCGCGTGGACCCACTACCCCGAACTGCCAACGGGATTGGTTCTTGCTGGATGTCGCCCGGTAGGGATACAGCAGATAGCCCTCGTAGAGCACCGCGTCGGCGATGGCCCGCGCGCGATCCCATGTCGGTTTCACCGGACCTCCTCGGGTTGAGGGGTCGGCGTCGAGACCTGCGGCGCCTCGGCAAGCAGCGTGGTGACCGCATCCTCGAAGTCGAGCATCCCGCGGGCCGACTTGTAGGCTGCGAGCGCAGCGACGGTGTCGTGCCCGAGCCGCACCCACCCGGCGTTGGGGTAATGCAGCCGAGTCAGGTCGTTCCAGACCTTCACCGGCATTTCGTATTGTGCTTCGCACTCCCACGACACCTGGTGAACCGAGAAGCCACGCTCGCCTTGGACGAAAACCGTTCCGCTGAAGAGGAACAACAGTGGAACGGCGCCGTCGCGCAGGGCATGCAGGTATTTCGACGCTGCCACCTCGAAGTCGTACGTGCACTCCAATGGCAGCGAGACCTCGGTGACACCGGTGAAGCCCTGCACCATTGCGGTGCTGAGCTGCCACAGGAACGTGCGTTGCGTGTTCACCCACCGCTGCCGCGGCCCGAACAGGTCGATGAGGCCCTCGGCCTCCTCGTCGGAGTACGGGCGCCGCAACGGTTCGATGCGGATCTGGCATCGCAACGCGATGGCCTGAATCGGCTCGTCGTCACCGGCCGTGATGCCGATGCGCGCGGTGAGCCGAGGCGTGACCGAGAACTGTTCTGCGGCCACGTCCAGGATGGTGAACGTCAGGTCACTCACGCCGATCCGTTCATGTGCTGGCCACCTTGCTCCGCGCCTTAATCCTTTCGAAGAACTCGTCGACGAACTCGCGGACCTCGTGGCCACCGTCGAAGCCGCGCCACAACATTCGCAGTCTGCCCACGAACTCGTAGCAGGCGTCGATCGGCACCAGGTAGCACTCCGCGGCGGCGTTGAGTTCCGGATCGGCGTGATCTCGATCGGGCACGCGCACCAGCAGCGCTTCGACGTCGTCGGCGAGCATGCCCAGCCGGGTGTCGGCGCCGCTGATGGTGCTCCATGCGTCGAGGTCCAGCTCGGACTCGGTGGCGCCTGCCGGACCCGGGTAGAAGGCCACGGTCTTGTCCATGTCGGAGTTGTGGAAGAAGAACGCCAGCCCGACGGGAATCTGCAGCGATTCCCAGCCGCGACGGTCCAGCGTGAAGTCGGAGAAAGTGAGGTACCGATCCGGCACCGCCCGATAACGCAGCTTGGCATGCGGATCGGAAAACAGCAGATAACAGCCGCGGCAGGTGCACATCAGTTGGCGCGCTGCGACATTGACAACGTGCTGATGCTCGTCGGCGATCGGCTCGGCGCACATCTCGCAGCGCTCACCGGCAGGCTGCGCGGGACGTTTGTTGGCCCGGATGCGTGCCAACACGTCGTATGCGCCTGCGCCTGCCATCACATCACCCCGGTTGCCTCGGCGAGCACCGCGACCGACAGCACGCCGTCGCGAAGCAATAAGGGGATGGGGTCGAGATGAGACGCGTTCTCGGCGGCGTCGTCCAGCCCTGCGCCCGCGTGCACCGCGTCGAAATGGGCCTGGCAGTGCGGACAACGCAGGACTGCCTGCCCGATGGGCGCGCCCATCGGACGGTGTAACGCAGTGCCTGCCATCGAGTCGTGGCAGCGACCGCACCGATCGTGATAGGCGTAAAGATCGTCGCCGATTCGGCACGCCAAGATCGGCACTCCCGCGACCAGAAAACCGCCGACCTCGCCGGGCCCGAGATCCCCGATGTCGGGAACCGGGTGCCAGGCGGCGCCAGCGGAGTCCTTGGTGTGCACGCGGCTCATCAGCGAATCCACCGAGATGAGGCCGGACGACCCAGACGACGCCGAAGCCGCGCCCTCTGGTTCCGCTGCCACGACTTCGATCGATGTGATCTCGGGTGCGGCCGCGCGGACGGCATCTTCGACGGCGAACTCGAGGGTGACCGCCGACGAAGGGCAGCTCTTGCAGCTGCCCGCGAACTGCAGCCGAACCACCGGCCCGTCCTCGCGGTCGACCACCTCGAGCAGCGCGACGTCGCCGCCATGCGATCCCAGGTACGGCCGGACGCTGTCCAGCGCATCCTCGATCCGGCGTTCCACCCCGTGTGGGTGCAGACCGTGCACGAGCATGAGACTGGCGACGAGTTCATCGGCTGCGAACCGGCCGACCAGTTCCGGGTCGGACTCGGCGACGATGGACACCATTCGCTCGAGGGCTGCCCCGTAGAGATCCGTCAGCTCAGCGGCCAGTTGTTCCGTCCGCTCGCGAACGACCGTTCCGCTGCCCGCACTGGCGTCCAGCAGGGTCTGGATCCGATCACCTGCTGTACGCCATCGCGTGTCGTCTTCGGGTGCCTCCGGGCTTTGTCGTCCTGTCGAGGCCATGTATCACTCCCCAGTGACGGACTGGGTCGGTGAGTGCAGTTTCTCGAGTGTCTTCCCGTCACCGAGATACATGTGTACCCCGCACGGTAGGCATGGGTCGAAGCTGCGGACAGTCCGCATGATGTCGATGCCCTTGAAGTGCTCCCGATCGTTCTCCTCAAAGATCGGCTGACCCTGGACGGCGTCCTCGTACGGGCCAGGAGTTCCGTAGCTGTCGCGTGGGTTCGCGTTCCACGGGGTGGGCGGATACGGGTGGTAGTTCGCGATCTTGCCGTCCCGAATCACCATGTGGTGGCTGAGCACACCGCGGACCGCCTCGGTGAAGCCGCAGCCGATGGCCTCGTCCGGCACCGTGAACTTCTCCCACGTCTTCGTTCGTCCAGCGCGGATCTCGATCAGCGCCTGTTCTGCGAAGTGCAGCGCACATCCAGCCGCGTACGCCTGGAAATACGTGCGGGCACGGTTGCGTTCGATGGTGTTGCTGCCGTGCACCGGGATCTTCCACTCGAGCGAGACGGGTCCCTTGAGCGCCGTCTTGGGCAGGTTGATCTGAACGCTGTGCCCGGTGGACACGACATACCCGCCCGCGTCGACCAGGCCTGCGAGTGCCGTGCTCCACAGCCGCGCGAGCGGGCCGCCGCCCGTATCGAGGGCCAAATGGTCCTTGCCGTCGAACCACCGCGGTGACATCACCCAGCTGTACTTGTCGTCCATGTCGCGCTTCTGCGGACGCGGATTCGTGTGCTGGTTCCACGGGTGCCTGCGGTCGACCGGATTGCCAAGCGGATCGTTCTTGACGAACATCTCCTGATCGGTCCAGTCGTCGTAATACGAACTGCCCAAAAGGATCCGGATGCCGAGGTTGATGTCGACCAGGGAGTGGGTGACCAGCTTGCCGTCCACCACCACACCGGGGGTGACGAACATCTTGTTGCCCCACATCTCCATGTCCTTGTAGGAGAAGTTGCAGTGCTCGGGATCCTGGAAGGATCCCCAGCAACCGAGCAGCGTCCTCCGCAGGCCGACCTGCTCGTAGCCGGGCAGCGCCTCGTAGAAGAAGTCGAAGAGATCGTCGTGCATGGGCACGACCTTCTTCATGAACTCGACGTAGCGCATCAGTCGGGTGATGTAGTCGGTCATCAGCTGGATGGTGGCCACGGTGCCGACGCCACCGGGATACAGCGTGGACGGGTGAACGTGCTTGCCCTCCATCAGGCAGAACATCTCGCGCGTCCAGCGACTGACCACCAGTGCCTCACGGTAGAA
>JAVXWV010000506.1:0-2614 GCA_032230775.1 Mycobacterium sp.
ACCGAAACGTCGGTCTTCGGGTTCTCGTTCTTCAGGTCGAAGTTGAGCTGAGCCAAGTCCTCGATCGAGTAGATGTCGTGGTGCGGTGGCGGCGAGATCAGGCCGACGCCAGGGGTGGAGTGCCGCACCTCGGCCACCCACGGGTACACCTTGTTACCCGGAAGCTGGCCGCCCTCACCGGGTTTCGCACCTTGAGCCATCTTGATCTGGATGTCGGTGCAGTTTGTCAGGTAGTGGCTGGTGACGCCGAACCGCGCCGAGGCCACCTGCTTGATCGCGCTGCGCCGCCAGTCGCCGGTCTCGTCATGCTCGAACCGCTTGACATCCTCGCCGCCCTCGCCCGAATTCGACCGGCCGCCAAGGCGGTTCATCGCGATCGCCAGGGTCTCGTGCGCCTCGGCGGAGATCGAGCCGTAGCTCATCGCACCCGTGGAGAACCGCTTGACGATCTCGCTGGCCGGCTCCACCTCATCAAGGGGCACCGGCGTGTGCACGCCGTCCTTGAACTTCAACAGGCCACGCAGCGAGGCCATCCGCTCACTCTGGTCGTCGACCAGCCGGGTGTACTCCTTGAAAACCGAGTATTGGCCGGTGCGGGTCGAGTGCTGCAGCTTGAACACCGTGTCGGGGTTGAAGAGGTGGTACTCGCCCTCGCGCCGCCACTGGTACTCGCCGCCGACCTCGAGCTCGCGGTGCGCCCACTCGTCCGGCCGATCCAGATAGGCCAACGCGTGTCTGGTGGCGACGTCGGCGGCGATGTCGTCGAGGTCGATACCGCCGACCGGACAGGACAGCCCACTGAAGTACTCGTCGAGCACCCGCTGGCTGATGCCGATGGCCTGGAACAGCTGCGCGCCGGTGTAGGAGGCCAGCGTCGAAATGCCCATCTTGGACATCACCTTCAGGACGCCCTTGCCTGCGGCCTTGACGTAATTCGCCTTCGCCGTGTCACTGGTGATGCCGGTGATCGCTCCGCGATCGACCATGTCCTCGATGGATTCGAACGCCATGTAGGGGTTGATCGCCGCGGCGCCGAAGCCGATCAAACACGCCATGTGATGCACCTCGCGGGCATCACCTGCCTCCACGACGAGCCCGACCTTGGTGCGGGTGCGGTCGCGGACAAGGTGGTGGTGCACGGCGGAGACGCTCAGCAGCGACGGGATCGGTGCCATCGACTCGTCCGACTCGCGGTCGGACAGCACGATGATGCGTGCGCCGTCGCGGATGGCCTCCGCCACCTTGGCGCGGATGTTGTCGAGGGCCTCCTTGAGGCCCTGCCCACCACGATTCACCGGATACAGACAGCGGATCACCGCGGCGCGCATCCCGTGCTTGTGGCCGCGGATCTCGTGATCCGGATCGACGCATATCAGCTTCGACAGCTCGGCGTTGCGCAGGATCGGCTGCTGCAGCCCGATCTGGCGACAAGACTCGGCGTCCGGGTTGAGCAAGTCGCCCTCGGGACCGACAGTGCCCTGCAGGCTGGTCACCACCTCTTCGCGAATGGCATCCAGCGGTGGGTTGGTGACCTGGGCGAACAACTGTTGGAAGTAGTCGTACAGCATCCGAGGACGCTGTGACAGCACAGCGACAGGCGTGTCGGTGCCCATCGACCCAAGTGGCTCGGCGCCGGAGCGCGCCATCGGCGCCACCAGCAGGTTGAGCTCCTCGTAGGTGTAACCGAATGCCTGCTGGCGCAACACGACCCGGTGATGCGGCATGCGGACGTAATCACCCTGCGGGAGGTCGTCGAGGAGGAACAGACCTGCGTCGAGCCAGTCGGCGTACGGATACTCGGCCGCCAGCTCGGTCTTGATCTCCTCATCGTCGACGATGCGGCCCTGTGCGGTGTCGACCAGGAACATCCGGCCCGGCTGCAGCCGCATCTTCTTCACGACGGTCGACGGGTCGAGGTTCAGCACACCGGCCTCCGACGCCATCACGACCAGGCCGTCGCTCGTGACCCAAATGCGCGACGGCCGAAGACCGTTGCGGTCAAGCACCGCGCCGATCACGGTACCGTCGGTGAACGTCATCGACGCCGGGCCGTCCCACGGCTCCATCAGCGACGCGTGGTACTCGTAAAACGCGCGGCGCGCCGGATCCATCGACTTATTGCGTTCCCACGCCTCGGGAATCATCATCAGCACCGCGTGCGGCAGGCTACGCCCGCCGAGATGCAAGAGTTCGAGCACCTCGTCGAAGCGCGCGGTGTCCGAGGCGCCGGGAGTACAAATCGGCACAACCTTGTCGAGATTCTGACTGGAACCGAACAGGTCGGTCTTGATCAGCGCCACGCGTGCCCGCATCCAGTTCTCGTTGCCGGTGACGGTGTTGATCTCGCCGTTGTGGGCGATTCGCCGGAAGGGGTGGGCCAGCGGCCACGACGGGAACGTGTTGGTGGAGAACCGCGAGTGCACGATGCCCAGCGCGCTGGTCAGCCGATCGTCTTGCAGGTCAAGGTAAAAGGCCTTCAGCTGCGGAGTGGTCAGCATGCCCTTGTAGACGAAGGTCTGACCGGAAAGGCTTGGGAAATAAACGGTTTCGCGGCCGGGCCCGTCCTGGCCGGGCCCCTTTGTGCCCAGCTCGTGCTCGGCACGCTTGCGCACCA
>JAVXWV010000520.1:0-3879 GCA_032230775.1 Mycobacterium sp.
TATTGCCACGAGCGCCTGGCACCGCACAAGGTGCCGCTTTATTGGCTCGCAGTCGACGAATTCCCGACGACACCGTCGGGCAAGGTTCAGAAGTTCCTCCTGCGTGAGCGGTTCGTGGCCAGCGCGCCCGCCCCGACGGTCGGTGTCGAAGACCGAGAGGAATTGTCGGCCTCGTTGCGAAGTGGCGGTCCCGACCAACCGGTCGCGGATGCCGTCCGGCTCGCAGTTCAGGCCACGCTGGGATGTCGTCTCGAGGATATGCACGGCGGTACACGGTTTACCGACGTGGGCGGCGATTCTCTGTCCGCGTTGAGGTTGTCGAGGCTGCTGGAAGAGATCTTCGAGATCGAGGTATCGGTCGGCACAGTCATCGACCCGACAAACGACCTCGATCGGCTGGCGAATTACATTGAGAAGAACCGCAATAGCGGACGGGCACGCCCAACGTTCGCATCGGTGCATGGCCGCGCCGCCTCCGAGATCTCTGCCAGCGACCTCACACTGGACAAGTTCATCGACGCCGAGACGCTGGCCGCCGCTGCAAATCTGGCGCGCCCAAGCGGTGCTCCGCAGACGGTGCTGTTGACCGGTGCAACCGGATATCTCGGTCGATTCCTGTGCATGGAATGGCTACAGCGGCTCAGCCAATCAGGCGGGACGTTGATTTGCATTGCCCGCGGACGCGACTCCGGCGCAGCGCGAGACCGGATCGCGGACGCCCTCGACCGGGGTGACCCTGACCTGACCCGCGAATTTCAAACCCTGGCCGCGGATCACCTGGAGGTGCTAGCCGGTGACATCGACGAGCCGAACCTGGGTTTGGACGGGGGCACCTGGAATCGGTTGGCCGACAACGTCGACCTGATCGTCCACCCCGCTGCTCTTGTCAACCACGTGCTCCCGTACAGCCAACTGTTCGGCCCCAATGTTTTGGGCACCGCCGATGTCATCCGGTTGGCCCTGACCTCAAAGCTCAAGCCACTCACCTATGTATCTACCGTCGCGGTGGCCGTCAGCGGCGATGACGTGTTCGGCGAAGACGTCGACATTCGTACCGCAACCGCGGTGCGCAAGATCGATGACACGTACGCCAACGGGTATGCGAACAGCAAATGGGCCGGCGAGGTACTGATGCGGGAAGCCCACGATCTGTGTGGCCTGCCGGGGGCCGTCTTCCGGTGCGACATGATCCTGGCCCACCGCCGCTATGTTGGGCAGCTGAATGTGTCCGACCTCTTCACCCGACTGATGCTGAGTCTGGTTGCCACCGGCATCGCGCCACGTTCCTTCCATGAATTCGACGGCCGAACAGACGGGACGAGGGCGCACTACGACGGCCTGCCGGTCGATTTCGTCGCCGAGGCGATCGCGACGCTGAGCGCCAACGCCACCGACGGGTTACACACCTACAACGTCGTGAATCCGCATGACGACGGCATCTCCCTGGATCGGTTCGTCGACTGGTTGATTGCGGCCGGGAATTCCATTCAACGTGTCGACGACTATGGCGACTGGCTGGCGCGGTTTGAAACCGCTATGCGGGCATTGCCCGACAGGCAACGCCAGCATTCGGAACTGAATCTGCTCGACGCATTCAGGCCGCCCGCGCCGGCTCTACACAGCCCAGTGCTACCGGCTGATGCATTCCGCGCAGGCGTACGGAAGTCGTGCATCGGACCAGACCGCGACATTCCGCATATATCGGCGGATTTGATCAGCAAGTACGTTGCCGATCTGCGACAGCTCGAGCTGCTATAGGCGCGACGTCGCCTCTAGGCGCCGTAGACCGGAACCGCCGGCCGGGCCTTGCCGAGCAGATCGGCGACGACCGGCCCCAGCTCGGCCGGATCCCACCGTGCGCCCTTGTCGACCTGAGGTCCGTGCGCCCAGCCCTCGGCCACCCGGACGATGCCGCCCTCGACCTCGAACATCTTTCCTGTCACGTCGCGGGACTCGACGCTACCGAGCCAAACCACCAGCGGCGAAATGTTTTCCGGCGCCATCGCGTCGAAGTCGGCGTCCTGGGTCGACATCATCTCGGCGAAGACGGTCTCGGTCATCCTGGTGCGCGCCGACGGCGCGATGGCGTTGACTGTGACGCCGTAGCGGCCCATCTCGGCGGCCGCCACCAGCGTCAAGGCCGCGATGCCCGCCTTGGCTGCGCTGTAATTGGCCTGTCCCACACTGCCTTGCAGCCCGGCGCCGGAACTGGTGTTGATGATCCGGGCGTCAACGCTGTTGCCCGCCTTGGACTGGGCGCGCCAGTATGCCGCCGCGTGCCGCATGGTCGCGAAGTGGCCCTTGAGGTGGACGGCGGTGACGGCGTCGAACTCCTCCTCGCTGGTATTGGCGAACATGCGGTCGCGGACGATGCCCGCGTTGTTGACCAGAACGTCCAACCCGCCGAACGAGTCGACCGCCGTCTGGATGAGACCCTCGGCCTGCGCCCAGTCGGCGACGTTCGCGCCGCTGGTGACGGCTTCGCCTCCAGCGGAGGTGATCTCGTGGACGACGCCCTGCGCTGCGCTACCGCCACCGGCGGGCGATCCGTCCAGCCCGACACCGATGTCGTTGACCACGACTCGCGCACCCTCGGCGGCGAACGCCAGAGCATGTGCCCGTCCGATGCCGCCACCGGCACCCGTCACGATGACCACGCGGCCGTCGAGCAATCCCATCCTGTTGTCTCCTTAGTTATTTGATGTCAGCGGTCGTGGTTGCCAGGTAGTGCGGCGGCTCGCCGCCGCCGTGCACCTCGAGCGATGCGCCGCTGATGTAGGACGCGGCGTCAGACGCGAGGAAGGCCGCGGCCCATCCGACGTCGGCAGGCTTGGCCAACCTGCCGAGCGGCACATTCTTCGAAATCGCGGCGATCGAGTCGGCGTCACCGTAGAACAATTCGGACTGCTCTGTCTCGACCATGCCGACCACCACCGAGTTGATCCTGACCTTCGGACCCCACTCGACTGCCAGTGTGGCCGTGAGGCTTTCGACACCCGCCTTCGCTGCGCCGTAGGCGCCGGTGCCCGGGCTCGGCCTGCGCCCACTGACGCTACCGACGTTGACGATCGATCCGCCCCGCGGCTGGGTCTGCATGTGTCTGTTCGCGTGCTGCGAAACGGAGAGCGGTCCAAACAGATTGAGTTCGATGATCTTCCGGCTGAACTTTGCGCTCGCATCCGCGGTGAGGACGTACGGCGAGCCGCCCGCGTTGTTCACCACCACATCGAGGCGGCCGTGGCGCTCCACGATCGCGTCGACCATCGCCGCTACCGCGTCGTCGTCCCGAACGTCACAGGCATGGAACTCGTACGGCAATCCTTCCACCGGGCGGCGGGCGCACGTCACCACGGTCGCGGCTTGGTCGGCGAAGACCGCGCTGATTCCGGCGCCCACTCCACGGACTCCGCCGGTCACCAGAACGACCCTGTCCTTCAGGCCCAGGCTTATTTCTGAGGGGTCGGTCACCGTGCTAGGGTACCAAGCAAGTGCTTGCTTAGGTAGCGACCCAGGAGTAACTGAGGTATCCGCATGACGATCACCACTAATACTGTCGAGCCGGGCATCGTCTCGGTCACCGTCAACTACCCGCCGGTCAACGCGATCCCGTCGAAGGGCTGGTTCGAACTCGGCGACGCCATCACCGACGCAGGCCGCGACCAGAGCACCCATGTGGTGATCCTGCGAGCCGAGGGCCGCGGCTTCAACGCAGGCGTCGACATCAAGGAGATGCAGAACACCGAGGGCTTCACCGCGCTCATCGATGCCAACCGTGGTTGCTTCCACGCGTTTCGCGCGGTGTACGAGTGCGAGGTGCCGGTGGTCGCAGCGGTGAACGGATTCTGCGTCGGCGGCGGCATCGGTCTGGTCGGCAATGCC
>JAVXWV010000541.1:0-5516 GCA_032230775.1 Mycobacterium sp.
TGCGGCCACGGTGACGGCACAGATGAAGGATCTGCCCGCCCCGCCACCGCGCGTGGTGGTGCGCGACGCAGCGCCCGCCCCGGCGGCGCCACCACCCGCGCCGCCGCCGGTCATCCAGTGGCCGGCACCGTGGCTCCCGCCGATTCTCCAGCCACCCCCCTACTACAACCCACAGCCGTGGTACCCGAGTCCGAGGGGGCCATGGTCTGGCCGCGGCGGCTCCCGGCACGGGCACGGCGGGGGTGACTGACGCGTCGCTAGCCGGTCGACTCTTGTTGGCGGCGAGCGCAATTAGCGTTGTCGCCTTCACCGGCACACCCAGTGCCGTTGCTCAACCCGTGGCGACAAGCACCAGCGACATCATCGACGGCGTCGAGGTGGACACCTGCGTGGGCAACCCCAACGCGAACACCGTCACCGGCGTGCCTGGCGTCAACGTGGGCTTCGAATTCGGCCTGGGGGTCGCCTATGGCTTTGGCTGATCATGTGCCAGCGTCGATTGAGTCGAAAGCACTCAGTGATTGCTCGAACGGTTCGGGCGTGACGCCCAGCAGGCTCACTGGCAGTTGCTCTCTCACCGACGCGAACGCAGTTACCCGACCGCGGGCCGCGAGTAGACCACCCGCATGCGGAGTTCACCACGCTGCGCCAGGCGATGCGTGCATCGGTGGAACGCGTGCTGGCTTCCGCGTGGGGCCAACTCCCACGCAGATGCTCTACTTCGAGACCGCGTTTAGCCCTGTTCGGGCTTCGTCTGCTTGGTCGTAGGCGTACGCAGCCATTGCGGAGGGCGTCATCGCCTCCCCCGCGGAGGCGAGTGATTCGTAGCCGCCCTCCCCCAGAGAGCCGCGTAGGTGCGCAATAGCATCTTCGATCTCAGGAACCGCCGCCGATATCAAGGGATCGGTGGTGAAGCCGGCGATCGTCGCCGCCGCCACGTCCTGTCCGAGCCGATCCAAAACCACTGCGAGACATGCTAACGGCATACGAATCTGCGCAGTGTTCCCAGCGTCGTAGTAATTGCGGATGCATAAGGTGACGTAATCGAGCGCGGCCAATGGATCACCATGCTCGGCCTCCAAAGGGCCCAGGGTCATCGCGGCGAAGGATTCGTTAGCACGGACGCCGTTGTCGTGGGCGACAGCCAGACCGCGGCGCAAGGCATCCAGTGCGACAAGCGGCTCGGCATCGCGATGCGCAAAGCCCTGCGCCAGCAGTGCAAACGAAATCGCATGGGGATTGCGGCTCGCTTCGGCCAGCTCAACGAGACCCGTCGTCGCCGCAATCGCCTCATCGGGCCGACCGGCCACCGTTTGGGTAAGGATGAACGACGCGCGAAGGAGTCCGCGGACGTCGCACCCGCGTGCGATTCGGGGGCGGCACCAATTCGCCCACTGCTCCGGATTTCCGGTGAGCAGGTACATGCGACCGAGAAGGCACTCGAACCCGAACAGCACCTCACCGCCGCTCGCCATGACTTCCATGGCACCGTGCCGGTACCGGACTGCGTCATCGATCCGGCCGGCCAGGCCACACTCGGATGCCAGCACGTACAAGGTCGCCAGCCTCGGATGATCGACGGCACGAGCCGCCTCGATGAGTTCTTCGGCCCAGCCAATCGGCTCGAGGTTCTCGACCAGATAGCCGAGAATGCCCGCATACGTCGCGATGTTCGCGGCGACGTCGAGGTCGCCGCGTTCGGCCGCCCACCGAAACGCGACGCGCAGATTGGCCAGCTCCGTGCCAAACCACGCGTACGCTTCGCGCTGCTGCGGACTGTCCCACAGCGTCATTACGGATGACTCCCGCTCGGCGAAGTGGCGACCATGCGCATCCCGAACCTCTTCTGCCACACCGCTTACCTCAAGCTGTTGCCAAGCGAACTCACGAATGGTCTCCAACATCGAAAACCGCGTACACCCCGCTGACCGGTCCGCAATTAGGAGCGACTTTCGGACCAAGGCATCGAGCAGATCCAGTACGACGTACTCGTCGACTCCATCGAATCCACTGACCGCACAGGCACTTTGCACGTCGAATCCGCCGGCGAACACCGAACATCGGTCCAAGAGGGCCTTCTCGGGCTCCTGGAGGAGGTCATAGGACCAATGCACCGCGTTGTGCAGACTCTGGTGATGTGAAACGACGCGGCGCGACCCGACCAGCAGTTGGAACCGGTGATCCAGGCGATCGCGTACTTCCTCAGCGGTCATTGACGCCATCCGTGAGGCGGCCAGCTCGATCGCCAACGGGAGCCCGTCGAGATGGCGGCAGACGTCGATCACGGCATCGGACTCGGTCAATGCAAACTGCGGCAATACGTTTCGGGCCCGCTCCACGAAGAGCGACACTGCGGCGGAGTCGATCCCATCACCCACATCCAGCGGCGACACGGGCCACAGTTGTTCGTTGGCGATGCCCAACCCCTCGCGGCTGGTCGCTACGATCTTCACGGTTGCCGTTCGCGAGAGGATGGTCTCGATCAAGTCGGCCGCGGCCTCCCGCACATGTTCGCAATTGTCAAACACCAGCAGCCGAATTCGGCCCTCCAATGCTGCCGCGACCGATTCCTGCATGCTCTTCCCTGGCTGCTGAGTGGTGTTCAGCACCGCGGCAACCGCGTCGGGGACCGCCCCCGGATCGCTCACCGCTGCAAGCTCGAAAAGCCATACACCCTCGGGGAATTCGTTGGTTAGCATCGTCGCGACTTCGGTTGCCAACCGGGTCTTGCCAACTCCACCGGGTCCTGTCAACGTCACCAGTCGATTTGCTCGCGCCGCAGCTTTCAGCTCGACGATGTCGAGCTCCCGTCCAACGAAACTGGTAACCCCGGGCCGCAGATTCCCGGGAGTCGCGTCGAGCACCTTTATCGGCGGGAACTCGGTGCCCAGACCAGGTGCTTGGACTTGGAACACCCTGACTGCCATCGGCACGTCGCGCAATCGGCGCAGCCCGAGGTCCAGCAGGTCAACTCCGGTCAGCTGGTTGGCTGTCGAGTCAGCCAGAAGGATCTGACCGCCATGGCCCGCGGCCATCACCCGCGCGGCTCGGTTCAGAACCACACCGAAATAGTCTCCATCGCGGAGCTCGGCCGTTCCCGTCGCCAAGCCCATCCGTACCGGTAACTGCAGCGCACGCTGTGCCGCGGCAGCCGCGTCCACCGCCGACTTCGGTGAAGCGAACGCGGCAGCCACGCCGTCGCCCGTACGGCTGAACAAGACGCCGTCGTGTGCCTCAATCGCCTTGCCGAGAACCTCGTCATGCGCGGCCAGAGCGGCCCGCATCGCGTCGGCATCGGCTTCCCACCGACGGGTCGAGCCCTCGATGTCGGTGAACAAAAACGTGACGACCCCCGAAGGGGCGTCCCCCGCGGACACGCGCAAAGGATGTCACACCGCGCCCTGCTGCACCTCCAACATCGCGAGATTCTGCGTACGAGCTGCGGCCACATTGGCCATACCGACGTACCCTCTGCACCTTGTTTTCTGTCGGTCGAATGCGAGCGATCGTCCATCGACTGTCGGCGGCGGAGCAACGTCACCCGGCCGCTGGCCGTGAGTAGACCACCCGCGTGCGGAAGACGATGTCCTGCAACGATCTCGCTGCCGATCGATCACGACCCACAGCAAGCCGACCGGGAACAGCACGCAGCCGATCGCACGCAGCAATCCAACAGGCAGGCGCACTCGCTGCGACCGTCGCCCGACGACCCGCAGCCCCATCGCCACCGCACCCGCGGTCGATCCCGAAACCGTCCAGCATCCGGTGAGGTACAGTACCGCCACGACAAAGGTGACCAGCGTCGAGAACACGGCGTTCAGCGACGGCAGGCTGAACGCCGCGGGCGAATACACGAGCCTCACCAAGATCAGGCCGCCGTAGAGCGCGCTCATGATCAGCAGAACCACCACCAGGTCGATGACCGCGGCCATTCCCCGCGTGATGATCCCGGCCCCGCGCTCAGCATCGGGCCCCGACTCGGATGAGGTCACCGGCTATCCCGGTCACGCCCCAGCATGCGGTCGACGATTCCCGCCACGACGTCGTCGGCGCGCTCGCCCTGCGTGCGAACATCGGTCATCACCTCGGCGGTCATCGAATTCGTCGACTCGCGGATGATCGCGGGCAGGTCCACGCCCTCGATCACCCTGTCCGCCAACGCGATCAGGTCGACCCGGTTGATCACCGCCTCAATGTCGAGATCGGCGGCGAGCGCGTCGACATCCACGCGTTCGCGCACGAGCGCGTTCAGGTCGAGCTCGTCGAGAACCAGGTCCACCAACTGCACCGCGACCGAGGCAACCAGCGCCTTGAACTGGTCGGCGCTCTCGGTCACCCACCGATCACCTCGCTCGGACAGGCCGGTGACGCCACGGCGCATCAACGGCCCGAACACCGGCAGTTTCTCGGCCACCCGGTACGCGGCCCCCGCGGCGTCCACCGCGATCGCCGCCGTACCCACGGCGGCCGCTACCACCGGGTTCTTCAGCAGGTCGACGTCGGTCGCCACCACCGCATCGTAGTTCTCGCGTCGCTTGGATCTGAGTTATTGACACATGTGGTAATTGCGGTGACGATTAGCTAGCAAATGCGTCCGACGGTCCGGGGCGGCCCGGCTCGACACTTGATTAAGGGGCAAGCTCATGGCCGACGTTGACTATTGCGTGGTAGGTGCCGGATTCGCTGGACTGACGGCCGCTTTGCGGTTGAAACAGGCGGGTCACTCGGTGGCGTTGCTCGAGGCCCGTGACCGCGTCGGCGGTCGCACCTTCACGCAGGTGCGCGATGACGGGACATGGATCGATCGCGGTGGCGCCTGGATCGGGCCGGGCCAGGATGCCATCTACGGACTCATGAACGAATTCGGCGTGCCCAGCTACAAGCAGTACGTCGACGGCGAAGCGATGATGTTCGT
Source organism: Mycobacterium sp. (assembly GCA_032230775.1). GTDB lineage: Bacteria > Actinomycetota > Actinomycetes > Mycobacteriales > Mycobacteriaceae > Mycobacterium. Next base: position 4,916 of record JAVXWV010000541.1, read on the forward strand.
CGACGGCAAGAAGTACCGCTACAAGGGCACCATCCCCTTGTCGATGAGCCCATGGGCCGTCGCCAACATCGGCGCGGTGTTCCTCGAACTGACCCAGATGTGCAAGTCGATTCCTGTCGAAGCCCCGTGGGAGGCGCCCAAGGCGCAGAAGTGGGATCAGCTGAGCTGGGCGGCGTGGCTGGACCGCAACACCCTGTCCAAGCCCGCCCACGAACTCCTCGAATCCTCCGTCGCCGGGCTGTACACCTCGGCGGCCTCGGAGGTATCCCTGCTTTTCGTGCTCTACCAAATGGCGTCGGCCGGCGGGCCGAGCTTCGTGCTCGGCGTCAAGGACGCCGCCGAGGATGCCCGGCCGGTCGGCGGGATGGGCGCCATCCACCGAGCGGTCGTCGCCGAGCTCGGCGACGCTCTCCACCTGTCGCAGCCGGTCCGCAGCATCACCCAATACGCCGAAGGGGTCATCGTCCGCTCCGACGACATGGTAGTGCGCGCACGCCGCGTTGTGGTCGCGGTGCCGATCGCCATCGCCAGCCAAATCATTTACGAGCCAATGCTTCCCGTCGACCGATCGTTCCTGCACCAACGGATGCCGCTCGGCGCC
>JAVXWV010000581.1:0-2723 GCA_032230775.1 Mycobacterium sp.
TGTGGGGCGCCTACTTCCTTCAGGAGAAGATCATCCCGGTAGCCAAGTGGATCTCGTCGACCTTCGGCTGGATTCCGTTGCTGGGCATCCACGATGCGAACCCCAACGACCCGTTCGAGGACAAGACGATCTACGAGTCCTCGACCTTCATTGCGGGTATCGTGGTGGCTCTGATGATCATGCCGATCATCTGCTCGGTGATGCGGGAGTCCTTCTCGCAAGCTCCGGTCGGGGAACGCGAGGGCGCCTTCGCGCTGGGCGCCACCCGCTGGGGGATGATCCGAAGCGTCGTACTGCCGTTCGGCCAGGGCGGGATGATCGGCGGCACGATGCTCGGGCTGGGCCGGGCGATGGGCGAGACGATCGCCGTCTACATGATCATCAGCCCGGTCTTCAAGATTAACACCGAGATCCTGCATAGCGGAGCGAACTCGGTGTCCGCGCTGATCGCGCTGAAGTTCACCGCCGCTAGCCCGTTCGAGTTCTCCGCGCTGTTCGCCGCTGGGCTCGCGCTGTTCATGCTCACGCTGGTGGTCAACTTTGGCGCGTCGGCGGTCATCGCTCGCACCCGTTCCGGCGCATTGAGTGATGCGTAAATGACCACAACGACGCCTCCGCACACCACCGGTCGGCCGGTGGTCGACGCGCCAGCTGCACCGGAGGTCCCGCTCGCCGCAGAGGTCCGCCGCTCGACGGCGACCCGTGGCCGCGCCGATGTCGTCATCATCGTCGGCGCGGTTGCGGCCGCGCTGAGCGTGGCGACTCTCCTGACCACCCGGGTGATTCCGGCGGTCAACCTGATCGCCTTTGTGGTGATCACCTACCTGCTGTTCCTGGCGTTGTACGGCGTGCTGGTGGCCCTCGAGGACGACGGGCGCACCGTCCGCGACCGGCTGGCGTCTGTCGTCGTGCACAGCCTGGCCGGGCTGGCGATGCTCGCGTTGGCGTTCATCGTCGTCTTCACGTTCTGGCGCGCCGGCCAGGCACTGCTGCACTGGAACTTCTTCACCAGTGACATGCAGAAGGCCGGTCCCTTGGACCCGCTCACGGTCGGCGGCATCCTGCACGCCGCGGCCGGCACCCTCATCGAGATCGCGATCGCGCTGCTGATCGTCATACCGCTTGGGGTGACCTGCGCGGTGTTCCTCAACGAGACCAGGGGTGCGTTGGCTCGGTTCGTGCGCACCGTGGCCGAGGCGATGACTGCGTTGCCGTCCATCGTGGCCGGGCTGTTCATCTTGGCTTCGGTGGTCCTTACCTTGGGGCTGCCCCGATCTGGCCTAGCCGCCGCATTGGCGATCGGCGTGATGATGCTGCCGATCGTGATCCGGGCGTCCGACGTGGTGCTGCGGCTGGTTCCCGGCTCGTTGAAAGAGGCGTCCTATGCGATGGGCGCCCCGCAGTGGCGGACGGTCTGGTACGTGATCTTGCCGACGGCCCGGTCCGGCCTGACTACTGCGGTGCTACTGGCCACCGCCCGTGGCATCGGCGAGACCTCCCCGGTGCTGATCACCGCGGGCTTCGGCTCTGGTCTCAATGTCAACCCGCTATCCGGTCCGATGGTGTCCCTGCCCCTGGCCACCTTCACCTTCGCCGGCTCACCGGAGAAAACGATGATCGCCCGCGGGTTCGGTGCCGCGGCGGTGCTGCTGCTCCTGGTGCTGGTGCTGTTCGCGCTGGCCCGAGTGTTCGGCGGTCGCCAGGCCGGTGAGCTGTCCCCCTCGGGTCAGCGCCGCCGCACCCGGGAGTCGTTGCGCGATCTCGAACGGTTGAACGCCCGCCAGCGCGTCGGGATGCAGAGTGGAGCGCAGCCAGGATGATCATCTCAGCGCACAGCAGTACGAGGCACGCCCCCTGGAGTTCAGCGACGCTGCGCGGCGCGACGTTGTTGGCGGTACTGACCATCGTGGCAGGGACCCAGGCGCTGCTCGCGCCGACCGCCGGCGCGGCCGGCTACGTCCCGATCAGTGGCTCCGGCTCGACCTGGAGCTCCAACGCGTTGGACGGTTGGCGGCGCAACGTCGCCAACAACAACGGCATCACGGTCAACTTCTCGGCCAACGGTTCGACCGGCGGCCGCACCGACTTCCGGTCGGGCCTGGTCGACTTCGCAGTTTCGGAGATCCCCTACGGCTTGACTGACGGCGGGGTGCTCGACCCCAAGCCGCAACGAAAGTTCGGGTACATGCCGATCGTCGCGGGTGGCACGTCGTTTATGTACAACCTCAAGATCGGCAACAAGCGGGTGACGAACCTGCGGCTGTCTGGCGACACCCTCACCAAGATCTTCACCCAGCAGATCACCAAGTGGGACGCCCCGGAGATCAAGGCCGACAACCCCAGCTTGGCCCTGCCGGGCCGCACGATCGTGCCCGTGGTGCGCTCCGACGGTTCGGGTACCACCGCGCAGTTCACCGCATGGATGGCTAACCAGTATGGCGGGCAATGGGACACCTTCTGCCACAAGGCCGGCCGCAACATCACGCCTTGCGGGTTCACCTCCTTCTACCCGGCCAACGGCATGAATTCCAAGGCCGGCTCGCAGGGCGTGGCCGGTTTCACCGCGCAAGCCTCCAGCGAGGGCGCGATCACCTACGTCGAGTACTCCTACGCCCGCAACTCCGGCTTCCCTATTGCCAAAGTGCTCAACAAGGCGAACTACTACGTCGAGCCCAAAGCGACCAGCGTGGCGGTCGCGCTGCTCAAGGCGCAGATCAACCCGT
>JAVXWV010000626.1:0-3020 GCA_032230775.1 Mycobacterium sp.
GAGTCGGGCCGCCTCCGCTGCCTTCGCCTCGGCCTCGGCCCGGGCTGCACGTGCCTTCGCTTGTGTTTCGTCGGCGAATGCCTCGCGCTTCTCGACTCGCAGGGTCTCGCGGCCAACCTCTTCGCGAATGTGTTCGGCCTGCGCATGCCGCCTTCTGTTGCGTGCCAGGACCGCCAGCACGGCGACGACGCCGACCGTGACGACGACGGCGACGATGATCCAGATCATGGTGTTGGTAGCCACGTTGGCTCCTTCGCTCGGTTGGGCCGCATCAGAGTTTTGACGAACCCGCTAATTCGCGGATGCCCTGATGCGGTCGCGTCTAAACCGAACGGCGTCTGCCGGCGACTACTTGACGGTCAGTGTTCCGTGCATAGACGGGTGATATTTGCAGTGGAAGGCGTATTCGCCCGGCTCCGTCGGCGCGGTCAGCTTGCCCTCTTCGTTGGCTTCGACGTCGACGCTGAACTTATCCGCGGCGTCAGACGTCACCGAATGCTCGACTGAGTCCTTGTTAGTGATTGCGATCTGGGCACCCGGCGACACCGTTATGGGGTCCCCGAAACTCATGCTCGCGATCGTGATGGTCGCCCCGGCGGCCGCAGCGGATCCACTCGTCTGTCCTGCCGTTGCCGTGGGACTCGCGGTCGCGGTCGCCGTCCCGGTCGCTTTTTCCTGTGTGGAGGTGTTGGATCCCCCGCATGCCGTCGCAAACGCCGCGACGAGACACATGGCGGCGCAGAACAAACCGAATCTCTTCATCTTGACCCTTCTCGTTTGGACCCTGCGAGAGACACGATTATCGATCCGCATTGGTTCAGTTATCGCCGTTTCGGAGGATGTGTGGACCTTGCGGTGTACCTCAGAAGTAGCCGTGGGTGACCACTAGCCGATGACAGCGTAGTCGCCTGCCGCAAAGAGCTTGTGGGCCAAGGGACGGCGCTTACAGCGCGGCGGTGAAGGGGCCCTTTGCCAAGCAGATGGGCTGCGGCGGGTTCCCCTTCGCCGAGCAACCCCGTCCGGTGGAGATGTACGTCGCACCCGGCCGATATGGCTGGTAGTACACCTGCGCAGGCAGAATCCCTTTGGCCTCGGCGCACTGTCCGGGGCCGTCGCTGCCCTGCAGCTGGACGCAGGCCACCAGGAGGTACGCGTCGGACTCGTCGCACGCAGCGGGTGTGAGCGTCGCGGTGACCACGTTCGTGCCGGAAAGCTGCACGACCTCTGGCGGCGACAGCGTGTAGGCGCACGCAGGCGGGGCTGGCGACGCGCCTGCCGCCGGCGTGGTTCCGGCGAGCGCCAGCGCCGCAGCGGCGGTGAGGGCCATCAGCGACCGGATCATTCCTGGATCGTAATTCACCGCAGATGGCGTTCATCGATGATGAACAGGCAAAGCGTGAAGGCGAGGAATCCGGCGGGCAGCCAGATGGCGTGCACGCCCCACGCGCGGCTGGCGAAGGCGCCGACCAGCGCCCCGATGGCGAACGCGACAATCAGTGTGCCGTAGACCCCGAAGGCCTGCCGGGACTCCGGCTTGTTCTCGACGAACCCGTCGTATCCGGCTTCGACGCATCGCATGAGGTTGCCGGTGGTGGCGACCGGAAGGTAGACGAGTTCGCCGACGTTGCGAAACAAACCCATCTGCATAGCGGCCAGGAAGCTGATCGGCACGGTCACATAGCTGTGCGGCACCGATGACGGGACGAAGCCGATGATCGCCAGCGCGAGGGCCTGGACGGCCATCGTCCAGAGCAGCGGGCGCGGCAGGAAGCGTTCGGCACGGCCGGACTTAATGTGCGACGCCAGCGCGACGCCTGCGGTGAATGCGAGTATCGGCCATACGTGCGCCAGCGCCAGCGCGAACTTCCGCTCGGAGGTGTCGATGGCGCCGAAGATCACGTTCGCGGTCTGGACGTTGGCAAACACCCCGCCGCGCGCCAGGTAGGTGTGGGCGTCCAGGAACCCGTTGGTCAATGTGAGAAGGAGGGCGAACCACAAGCTTCTGGTTCGCTCGGTGTCCTCGGCCATCTGGTCAAAGTAGCGGGGCGCCTATCCCGCACCCAATGCATTCAGCATTCCTGCGGCCGACCGGGGCCAGGTGAATTGCTCGGCGCGGCGGCGTGCGCTGTTGCGGCGCAGGCGTTCCGGCCTGCTGATGATCGACGTGACCGCGCGCGCTATCGCGTCTGGATCATTGTCGGCGGTGGCGCCGCAGTCGGTGGTGAGGATCTCGGCCAGCGCCGAGGTTCGCGACACCACCGCGGGCGTGCCGCAGGCGAGTGCTTCCAATGCCGCCAGCCCGAACGTCTCGTGCGGGCCTGGTGCGAGAGCGACGTCAGCGGTCGCCAGGATGGTCGCGACGGTGTCGCGACAGCCGATGAAGCCGGTGAAGTCGACAGGAAGACCCGATGCCTGCCGTTCGAGCCGCGCGCGCATCGGCCCCTCCCCTACGACGACCAGCTTCGCGTCGACGCCCGAATCACGCAGTGCGGCAACGCTGTCAATGCTGCGGTGGGCGTGCTTCTCCACCGAAAGGCGGCCGCAGTGCACCAGGAGCGTTTGGTCCGGGCTGGCCCACCGCTGCCGCACCGCCGCCGAATGGCGGCTTGGATGGAACTGGTCTAGGTCGACGCCGAGCGGCACCGTGAGGACATTGGACGCATGGATGCGGTCGAACTCTTCACGCGCGAACGCCGTCGTGCACACCACGGCGTCGTAGCTGGCGGCGGTGCGTCGATTGGCGGCGTCGGCGATCGAACGCGCCAACCGAGTCGGAAGAATCTGTCCGACAAGTCGATCAAGGCGTTCGTGGGAGATCATGACGGTGGCCACGTCGCGTCGTCGCCCCCACAGGCCCAGCGATCGCAGGGTCAGCCGGTCAGAAACCTCTAGCGCGTCGGGCGAGAGGTCGGCGAGCAGAGATGTCACGGGTCGCGGCAGCACCGCGCGATAGCCGCCGGTGAACGGGATCAGCCTGGCAGGCAAGGAAATACGGACGACACCCGACGGCAGCTCATGCA
>JAVXWV010000665.1:0-2631 GCA_032230775.1 Mycobacterium sp.
ACCGGGTCGCTGCCGGACGGATCCTGCGACCAAATCTGTTGTTACACAAGGCAAGATATGCATGAGCGGCATCCCCGCGAGCCCTGCCCCGCTCCAGTGCGGCCCCGGCCCGATGTGCTGGCGTCGACCTCGATGCCGATGGGACCGAACTTTAGGGAGACATTGCGCCGAGGAAATTGCTAACTGCTTTTGTGAACGCCACGGACCCGGTCTCGGAAGGTCGCCGGTGTTTCCCCTGTTTCGCGGCGGAAGAACTTGCCGAATGCGGCAGGGTCCGGCATCCTGACGCGCGCTGCCATCGCTGTGCTCGTGAGTTCGGTGTGCACTAGCAGAGACGTTTGGCCTCCAACAGCACCCGTTCCTGGATGACGCGTTTTGCCCCCGCCTGGCGGCAAGCCGGCGGTGTTGTGGTTCGGGGGACGGGCGGCTTAAACCATCGCCAAGACCTGAGCGTGGTCGGTGAACCCCGACTTCGACCCGATGTCTTATGGCGTGGACGTCGGCTCGCCGGAAGAAGGGGTCGCGTGAAGCATGTTGGGGTGCACGAACTTCAACCACGTGTACGGGTGCTCGGGTGAAGTCGTGCTACCAAGGGTGAACGTCCTGTCGGTGCGACGGGCGCGCGCGATCGTGGCCAGCCACGTTGCGACGGTGCTGATGCGGTTCTCCAGGCCGGTCAGAAACGCAATGTGGATGAGCCCCCATCCCAGCCAACCGACGAACCCCGAGAGCTTGACCGGGCCGGCTTGAAGCAGGGCGTGTCCACGGCTGATGTAGGCCGCAGAACCGAGATCGCGGTAACGGTAATGTGGACGAGTCTTTCCGACGAGATCGTGACGAACGCAGGCGGCAGCGTGGATTCCGCCCTGCATGGCGTTCTCAGCCACACCCGGCAGGTTGTCGCGACCGACGAGGTCACCGATGACAAAGATGTCGGGATGCCCAGGCACAGACAGGTCGGCTGTCACCGCGATGCGTCCGGCATGGTCGGACTTGGCCTCGAGCACCTTTGCGATACGCCGTGCGAACGGCACGGCCTCGACGCCGGCCGTCCAGAGGACGGTCCTGGCCGCGAACTCCTCGGGCGAGCCGCCCGCCTTCGACGTGACGGTCACTCCGTCGTGTCGCACGTCGGTGACGTGCACACCCATGTGCAGTTCGACGCCCAGATTCTGCAGGATCTTGGTGGCTTTGTCGGTGAGGGCCGGCGCGAAGCTGCCCAGAACGCAGCTTCCCCCGTCGAAGAGCAGTACACGCGCGTCTTGAGGCTCGATGCTGTGGAACTCATTGGCCAGGGCTCGGGTAGCCATTTCCCGGATTTGCCCGGCCAGCTCCACACCGGTGGGTCCGCCACCGGCTATGGCGAAGGTCAGCCACGCGTCGCGCTCAGGTCCCGGGGGCAGAGTCTCGGCCATCTCGAATGCGCCGAACAGCCTGCGGCGCACGCTCAGTGCGTCGTCGAGGGTCTTCATACCCGGCGCCCACTGCGCGAACTCCTCTTGACCGAAATACGACTGCCGCATCCCGACGGCGACTATCAGCACGTCGTAGTCGAGCGTGAACGAGGACTCGTCGGGGCGGCGGGCGGTGACCTGGCGCGCGTCGGGGTCGAGGTCGACCGCTTCGCCGAGCAGGGTGGTGACGTTGCGGTGACGCGCAAGTTCCTCGCGCAGCGAATGGCTGATCTGGCCGATGCTCAGCGTCCCGGTGGCGCACTGGTAGAGCAGCGGCTGGAACACATGGCAAGCAGCGCGATCAAGCAGCGTGACCTCGACGTCAACGCGCCCGAGCCTGCGCGCGCAGAACAGCCCTCCGAATCCGCCCCCGATGATCAACACCCTTGTCCGACCGCTACCCATCACGTCACCTTTTCGCATTCGAGGACCCACTCATCACGGTGTACCCGCCCAGGCTCCTGATCGGTAGGCGGATGGGTTGGTCCGCGGTCAGCTCGGTCGGGTGGAGGTCGTTGCCGGCGCGTCGATGCCAGGGACGGGTCCCACGATCTCTTTGATCCTGGCCACCAGTGCATCGGGTGTTGATAGGTCGTAATCGTGGCCGTTGATGCGCACCGTCGGGGTGTGGGCGACGTTTGTTGCATTGGCCATGCCCGCCACTATTTCGGAATAGGTGCCATTGTTGATGCAATCGGCGGCTGCGTCACCAGCGCCGGCTTGGCGCGCGAGGTCGATCAGCGCGGCGTTGTCGGGAAAGCTCGCTGCAGTCTCGGGCGGCTGGTGGGTGTATAGCGCGGCATGGAAGCGCCGGAATGCGTCGATGGACTCGTCGGCCACACAGTATGCGGCGGCGCCGGCGCGCGACGAGTAGTCCCGGCCCGGCCTGTCCAGGATGGCGACCATGTAGTAGTCGGCTGCGACGGCGCCGATGTCGATGAGTTTGTCGACGGTGGCGCCGAAGGTGTCCTCGAATTTGCGGCAGTAGGGGCATAAGGCGTCCTCATACATCGACAACACCACCGTGGGCCAACCGTAATGGTGGTCGACGATCAGATTGCTTGATGTCACGCGGATCGCCTTGGCGTCAACGGCCGTCGCCGTCGGGTCGGGGGACAGCAATAGCTCAGCCGTCACGGCCATCATCAACACCACCGCGGTTATCGCGAATCGGTTC
>JAVXWV010000696.1:0-6585 GCA_032230775.1 Mycobacterium sp.
TGACGGTTTCGCCGGAGAGTGTGCCGTCGGGGTGCGGCTGCAGCGTGTAGACGACCCAGATCTCGTCGGGTTTGTCGCCGCCGCATTGCGCCGAGGCGAGGCCAACGGCAACCCAGGTGCCTCCCAATTGATCGAATGTCAGATTCGACACCAGGGCGATGCCGCCTTGACTGATGTTCGCCGCCGTCGCCATGCAGCCGCCGGCGCCGCACATCGAGCGGACGACCCAACTGGCAGTCGTCGCGGGCGCATTCGCGACCGGCTTGTCTTCGAGATCGGTGCCGGGGCCGAGGTCGGCACGATAGGTGCCACTGAAGTCTTCGCCTGCAGGCGCCCCGACGCCTTGCGCGGTGACAGTGGAGGGCGTGGTGTTGGGATTGTCGTGTCGGGTGAGCTGGATGGCCGCGAATACACCGCCTGCGATCAACAGGACAACTCCCAGCAGCGCGCCGGTCAGGATGAGGGGCTTGCGTGACGAGCGTTTCGGTGGTGGCGGCCATGTCTGAGCGGGCGGCCATGGCGGCGGTGCTGCCGGTGGCATGACGCTGGGGGGCGGCGTCGGGTAGGTCAGCGCTGGACCTGGCGGGGGAGACCAGTTGCTCTGGATCACCGGCGGCGGTTGTGGTGGAACGGGGTGGGGTCGGCTGGTCGGTTGCGTGATGGCGTTCCGTGCGGCGGCGGCCATTTCGACAGCGGTCGGGTAGCGGTCGGTGGTTTGTTTGGCCAGTCCGGTGGCGATCACATCGTCCATCGCCGTCGGGATCGTGTTGCGCTCCTGTGAGGGTCGGGGAGGCGGCATGACCATGTGGCTGACCGCGACCTGCTCGAGGGTCGAGCCAGGGAAGGGCAGTTCGCCGGTGAGGCATTGGTAGAGCACGCACGCCAGTGCGTAGATGTCGGAGCTGGGTGCGCTTTCGCCGGTGTTGAAGCGTTCGGGGGCCATGTAGGCCCAGGTGCCAATGGTCGACCCCTCGGACGTCAACTTGGTGTCTCCGGCGGCGCGGGCGATGCCGAAGTCGATCAGATAGGCAAAGTCGTTGTCGGCCAACAGAATATTGGACGGTTTGACATCGCGGTGCACCAGCCCGGCTCGATGGGCGCTGTGCAGCGCCGACGCGATCTGCTCGATGATGTGTACCGCGCGCGCGGGTTCTAGCGCGCCGGATCTCAGGAGAGTGTCCAAGTCGACGCCGTCGATGAGCCGCATGGTGACATAGAGGCGTCCGTCGATCTCGCCGACGTCATAGATGGGCACGACGTGGGGATCGTCGAGGCGCGCCGCGGTGCGGGCTTCACGGCGGAACCGCTTGTCGAAGTCGGGGTCCTTGGCGTAGTGGGGCAGCAGCATCTTCAGCGCCACCACGCGTTCGATGGTGGTGTCGTGGGCGCGCCACACCTCGCCCATCCCGCCACGGCCCAGCAGCTCAATCAGCTGGTAACGACCGAATGGCGTCCCGTCCACTGGCTCACGATAACGGCGGCAGGCCGGCTCGCGGCTCACTCTTCGTGCACGAGCAGAACTCGAGCCTTAGCTTGGCGGGCCGTCGGGGCGGGGGTCGGCTTGCCCGCCTCTGAGCGACAACCGCGTCTATGCAGGTCATAGCCATGAGCCGAATGGATCGGCCAGCGACACGAGGGGTTATCACCGCAGATCCTCCACTCGTCGCTCAGAGACGGGCATATCGGCGATACCGGCAGCGCTCAGGTCATGCGTCGGTTTCGCCGGCGTGCAAATCGTTTGGTCGGCAACCGGATCGCCGCCATCGCCGCGATTGACCGCGTGGAACAACGTCCCCTGTGGAATCCTGTGCGAATGTCCGCGGGGGGACCGCCTTCGGGCGTTGTGACGTTTCTGTTCACCGACATAGAGGGTTCGACCCGTCGGTGGGAATCAGACGCGGACACCATGCGGGCGGCACTCATCGCGCACGACGAGGTGCTGCGCACCGCGATCGATGCGCACGAGGGATTCTTGTTCAGTCACACCGGTGATGGTGTGGTCGCTGCGTTCGCGTCACCACGGTCCGCTGTCGACGCGGCTGTTGCGGCCCAGCTGGCTCTTGAGTTGCCGGTGCGAATGGGCATTGCGACCGGGGAGGCCGAGCTTCGAGACGACGACTACTTCGGAACGGTGCTCAATCGGGCTGCGCGGGTGATGGCGGCCGGCCACGGTCGTCAAATCCTGGTGGCCGACTCGACGGCGGTACTGCTCAGCGGAGTTGATCTGGTGGATCTCGGCCCGCGGCGGCTACGGGACCTGCCGAACCCGATCTCGGTGTTTCAGGTCCAAGCGTTGGGACTGCGCAAGGACTTTCCGCCATTGCGTGGAGTGGACTCGAGTCCCGGCAATTTGCGTCCTGCGATGACGAGCCTGATCGGCCGCGAGGCCGAACTCCACGAGGTGCAAGCGGCGGTCAAGCCGCATCGGTTGGTGACCTTGACCGGGGTGGGTGGTGTCGGCAAGACCCGCATCGCGATGGAGGTGGCAGGCCAGCTTGCCGATGAATTTCCCGACGGTGTTTGGTTTTTCGAGCTGGCAGCGGTCACTGATCCAGCGGCGGTGCCCGATGCGGTGGCGGCGGTGCTGGGCATCGTCAGCCAGCAACCGGGTAAGACCGTGAGTGAGTCGGTGGCCGTTGCGTTGGAGGGCCGCGTCCGGCTGTTGGTCTTCGATAACTGCGAGCACGTGCTCGATGCCGCCGCCGACCTGATCGAAGCGATACTCGCGCACTCGGCGACTGTACGAATCCTCGCCACCAGCCGCGAGGGACTCGGAGTCCCCGATGAGCAGGTGTGGCCGGTGCGCTCTTTGGACGCGGCAGCGGGAATCGACTCTGCGGCGGTGAGCCTGTTCGTCGAACGCGCTCAAGGCATTGCGCCGGGCTTCTCGATGGTCGGCGGCGACGAAGCCGCCGCAGTCATCGAGATTTGTCAGCGCCTTGATGGGATTCCATTGGCCATCGAACTGGCCGCGTCGCGGATGGCGTCGATGACGGCCAGTGAAATGCGTGATCGACTTGATCACCGGTTCCGGCTGCTCGTCGGGTCGCGGCGCGGCCTGGAACGCCACCAAACTCTGCGCCACGCGGTTGCGTGGTCCTACGATCTTCTCGGCGACGCGGAAAAGACCGTTCTGGAACGGTGTTCGGTGTTCGCCGGGGGATTTGACATCGAAAGCGCCTGCGCGGTGGCCGGATTCGATGACCTCGATGAGTACGCCGTTCTCGACCTGCTGGACGCCCTGGTGCGCAAATCGCTGCTCGTGGCTGATCGGTCGTCGGGACGGACTCGGTTTTCGATGTTGGAGATGATTCGCCAGTTCGCCGAGGAACAACTCGTCGCGGGCGGCGATGCTGCCGAGGTGCGTACGGCGCATGCCCGCTATTTCGCCGGATGCGAAGACGACATCATGGCCCTGTGGGACAGCCCCGCGCAACGTGAGGCATACACCTGGTTCACTACAGAACTGACGAATCTGCGCACCGCATTCCGCTGGGCTGTTGACCAAAGCGATCTGGATGTCGCCGCCCCGATCGCAACATGTGCGGGTTGGGTCGGCTTTCAGACTGAGAATTACGAACCGATCGCGTGGGCCGAAGAGCTCATCGAGCCCGCACGCGCCATCGACCACCCCCGGCTCGCGGCCCTGTATGTCGTGTCGTCGCTGTGCTACATGGCCGGACGGATGGATCCGGCTATTCGCTACACCGAGGCCGCCCAAACGGCGATCAGCGGTGGACGCGACGACCACGTCCCGTATGGTGCCGAAGGCTTTCTTGGCGGTGCCCACGTTGCTGTCGGCCAGCCGGAACGCTGGATTCAGTGGTGCCAAGCTCAGCTCGCACGCGGTCTGGATGCCCATGCGTACGTCACGGCGAACCTGGTCATTGGACTGTCGGTCGCCGGCTCCGTTGACGACGCATTGGTGGCCGCGAACGGTCTGATCAACGCCGCCGAAGCGAGCGGCAACCCGCATGTGCTTTCCTGGGCGCTTATCGCCGACAGCATGGCCGTCCGTGACGCCGACCCTGTCCGCTCGCTCGTTGCCCTGCGCCGCGCCCTGGTGATCGCCCAAGAAAGCGGCAACCGCATGGAGCAGTCGCTCATCGCGGGCCAGCTGTGCCACGACGAGGCCGAACACGGCGACCCGCTGGCTGCGTTTGATCACTTCACCATGGCGATCGGCAACCATCACGACGCGGGCAACACCTATATGATCCGCGTCCCCCTGGCATTTCTTGCCGCGTTTCTCGACCGGCTCGGACGCTACGAGCCGGCGGCCACCATCGCCGGGTTCGCCGTCACAAGCCCTCTCGCTGGACTTCCCGTCTTGGCAGAGCTCGGCTCCGCGATCACCCGCCTCCGCAATGTGCTCGGTGAGGCGACCTACGAATCGCTTGCCCGCAAGGGTGAGACGATGACCACCGCGGAGATGGTGACGTATGCATACGACCAAATCGACCAGGCCCGAACAGAATTGAACGCCATCTCGAAATAGACCTTGAGACAGGCTCGTATTGAGTTCCGGCGTCCCGATCGGCCAAGTCGGATCGTCATGTCAGGCGGCGGTTGCGCCAACGCGCGAAACGGTTGGTCGGCAAGCGGATCGCGGCCATCACCGCGCTCATCGGCGACGCCACCGACTTCACGCGCGGCCCGGCGCCGGGAACGGCTGGGGCATCGCCTTCCCACCATGTCGGTTGCAGCAGCGCGGCCGTCACCGGAATCGCTCTGTCGACGCTGATGCGCCCCCACTCGCAGGCCCGGTCAATCGTCGCGACGGATGGCGCGAGGTTCGCGGGCGACAACGTCGGCGCGAAACGGATGAGGTGGTCGGCGTACGGCGCGTTGCGCACCATCTGCAGCTGGATCGCCTGGGCGATCGGGACAAGCCACAGGTGTTTCGGATCCCATTGCGGGTGAAAGCAATCGAATGCGAGGTAGCACGCGTTGCGGGTGCCGAGCTTCCCGTCGCGGACCCGTTTCCACGCGAGTTCGACCGGCACGTTGCTTGCCGCGCCGCCGTCGACGATCGCCGAGACCCCGTTCGCGTCGCACAGGTCGTCGAGGATCGGAACCATGCGGGGGTCGCTCGTCTCGTGGTGCAGCACTCCGGGGATTGACGACGAGAACGATGCCGCGTCAACGACATTGAAGTCGCGCATCGGATCGTCGGCACCGATGACGATCGGCTTCACCACACGCGAGTCGATGAACGCCGCCACCTGCCACATGCGAGCCGCGACCTGCGGGCCGATGCCGATCGGGAGGTGTGGTATCGACCGCAACCGGAGCGCCGCGAGCTGTTGACGGCGAAACCTCGCGGGCAGAGCAGCGAAGGATTGCCGTCGCACGCCTGCGACCACGGCGTCGTACGGAATCGCCATGTCCGACATCCGCATTCGCTCGCCATCCTCACGGCGGAACATGGCGTCGGCGAACTCGTCGAAGCGCAGCGAGAACATGCCGGTCAGCCCGTGGCGGCGGCGCATGCGCTCGGATCCGAGGATGGCGCGATACGACACGGTTTTCGCCCAGGCGACATACTCCTCGATCGGCACCGGCAGGGCGCGGCCGACGACGGCGCCGATGATCGACCCGAACGACGAGCCGATCATGTAGTCGGGCACCTGGCCGGTCTCCAGCAGGCGCTGCATGGCGCCGATGTAGACGAAACCTGCTCCGCCGCCACCGCCAAGGACCGTAACGAGCTTCTTGTATCCCACCTCGGCGTCCAGTTCCGCGGGTGAGAAGTCTTTCCCATGGCGCGTAATGAGCAGTCGACGCTGCTCGTCCTGGTCATCGAGCAGACCCGCGAGCACCTCTCGCGCCGCCGTCAACGCCGTCACCGCCTCGCGCTCCTCGCGCAGGGAACCGAACAGCTCGTCAACCACCCTGGCCCGCCACGGCGCAATCTCGGCGCCGACCGACACGTCCCCACGCCCGCGTGTCCCGCCGGGCCCTGCGGCGCCCGGCTCGAAATCGGCGAGCCTGGCGAAGTTGAGGATGTAGCGCAGCTTGCGCAGTTCCTCGCTGCTCAACACGTCCGGAGCTGCGAGATGGTGGCGGACGAGCCGGTTCTCCATCTTGTTCAGCACCAGCGTCGGCTCGGCGGTGGGCGGTTCGACTGCGTCGAGGGCGTGGATGGCCTCGTCTGCGATGGTTTCGCCGTGTTCGGGCTGCACAGTCCGCGCCGTCAGCCCTCGACCTGCGACCGGATCCATTCGAGGTTGGCCTGCATGTTCTGCTGCCATTCGGATAGCCGCCGAGCGACGATCCTCGCCTCTTTTTCCGGTTGTGCGGCGATTCCCGGCGTCAGTCCAGACGGTCCTGGTCCCATCCGGCCCCACTGCCGAACCAGCGCGCCGTCGCTGGTTGGTTCCACCTCGAATCCCCACGTCGCGCCGACGCCGTCGGGACCGATGACGTTCCACACCCAGCGGCGCTGATCTTCGACCTCGACGACCTCACAGACCGTCTCCCAGTCGCCGAACGCATCGTGGCGGCTGCGGCCTCGGAAGCGAGCGCCGACCTCGACGCCGTCGGCGCCGTCGAGCCATTCGACGGACTGCAGCTCTGTCGAGC
>JAVXWV010000780.1:0-2606 GCA_032230775.1 Mycobacterium sp.
TGGGCGCTGCGCGGTGCAGGCAATGGCAACTTCGGGATCGTCACATCGCTGACGTATCACGTTCATCCGCTGACGCAGACCATCTACATCACCGCGGCGTGGCCAGGTCTGGGTGACCTGCCGGGCGTCTTCGACGCCTGGCAGCGCTGCGCCCTGCATACCGACAACCGGCTCACCACGCAGCTCGAGATAAACCCCGGTGATGTCAAACTCATCGGCGTTCTCGCCGCTGGGTCGGAGGCCGAGGCGGCGCAACTGCTGGCGCCGATCCTGTCCGTCGGCACTCCGACTCTTTCGATGACGGATGCGAATTGGGCCGAAAATTATGCGGGATTCCAGGTACCGACCTCCGAGGAGGCCGCGAACTGGAAGTTCGCCTCGCAGTTCATCTCCGAGCCGTTCCCGGCCGAAGCGATCGACCTGATTGTTTCGTTCATGTCGAAAGCGCCCACGCCGGAATGTAACTACTTCACCAACGCCCTTGGCGGAGCCGTGCGAGACGGTGAGCCGTCCGGCGGCTCGGCGTTCGCCCACCGCAGTTCGTTGTTCTATGCCGAGCCCGGTGCCGGTTGGGGTGGGGCTCGTGGCGAGCTGCGAGTCGGCCGGTCGGCAGCGCGGGATCCGTTGACGCCGGTGTGTCTGGATTGGATCGCCGAGTTCGCCGAAGCGTTGGCACCCTACGTGAATGGCGCCTACACCAATGTGCCCAATGCCGGCATGGCGGACTGGGAGACTGCCTACTGGGGCGAAGGCGTGGACCGACTCCGCGCCATCAAGGCGAAGTACGACCCCGATAACGTGTTCAGCTTCGAGCAGAGCATTCCACCGCTGCATGACCGCGGGCGATAGTTTGCGTCGCGCAGCGAACTTGCGCCTAGAGTCGAAAGGCCCGCCGCGTATCGGCGCGCGCTCTAAATTCTGTGTTCCTCGCCTGGGTTTCCGGCACGCTGCTCGGGAGGAGTGCGGCTTGTGAGTGGTTGGATCGTGAGCAACGTCCCGTCGTGGCTGCTATTACTCGGACTCAACGTCCTGACCGCAGGCGGAGCAGTGCTCGCGCTGATGTATGTCCGGCATCGGTTGCCCGGGGTCAGGGGGGACGAGCGCAGCGAGGTGACACAGTTCTCCTTCATGTTGGTCGGATTCGTGTACGCGTTCTTCACAGGTTTCATCGTTAGCGCGATGTGGGGTCAGAACAATACTGCGGACGACGGGACGCGGGCCGAGGGCACGACCGCGGTCCAGATGGCCAACGACCTCACCGTGTTCGACAAGGCCGACAGCGACCGAGTCCGCCAGGCGCTGCTGGACTATGAACGCGCGGCCGTAACAGAGTGGCCGCTGGCCGCCAACGGCCACGCCGACCCTGCGGCCGGCCAAGCGCTGCAGCGCCTCCGCACCGCATACGAGGAAGTTCAGCCGCGCACCGATACCCAAAAGACGTTCCTCGCTACCTCTTTCGATTCCCTTAGCAAGATCAGTCAGGGACGCACAGACCGGATAATCCGGGCCCGCACCGACAGCGGCCTACCCTGGTCGATGTGGATAGTCCTCTTCCTGCTCAGCGGGCTGGTCCTTGGCTGTGTCATCGTTTACGGCGTCGAGAAACCCGTCATTCACTACGCGTTGGTCGCGGTCGTGGGCGTGCTGCTAGCCACCGTCCTGTTCCTAGTCTTGGAACTTGAGCACCCGTTCATCGGCGACACTGCCGCGTCCCGGGAGCCGCTGGACGCGGCTATCCAGGTCCTGTCGGCCCCCCCGGCATAGTCGCCATGCATCTACGGGGACGGCGGTGATCGGCGCCGTACGTCAACGTGCCAAACGCCGGCATGGCGGACTGGGAGCGGGAGTACTACGGCTGCAACCGCGAGCGGCTGCGGCGGGTCAAGGCGAAATACGACCCGGAGAACGTGTCTGCTACGAGCAGAGCGTGCCTGTCGGGTGATTTGGCGCTGGCCGTGGCTTGAGCAACAGCCACACCGCAACTGCCGACGCCAGTAGCAGCGCCGAGCCGACACCCGCCGCGATGGCCAGCCCGTCGGTGAATGCGTCCCTCGCAGCGGTCAACAAGACATGCCCGTTGTCGGCGGGCAGCCTTGCTGACGCGTCGACGGCGGCGGCGAGCGACTCCCGCGCATGTGACGCCACCGCGTCGGGGGTGCCGGGCGGAATCGCCAGCCCGCGGTATACGGCGGTGATGATAGAGCCGAGTATCGCGATGCCTAGAGCCATGCCGAGTTCGTAGGCAGTCTCCGAGACTGCCGCTGCCGCACCAGCTCGCTCCGGCATGACGCTGCCAATGATGACGTCGCTGGCTGCGGTGAAGGCAAGTCCGAGGCCCACGCCGACGACAAACAGGGCGATGCCGAGACGCAGATAAGCGGTGGACGGGCTGATCGCCGTTAGCGACGCCATCGCGACACCGACCAGTATCAGCCCGGTCGTGAGGACCGCGCGCTGCGACCAGTAGCGCACGGCGAAGCCGGCCAGCACGCCGAACACGGTCGCCGCGACCGCGGCGGGCAGTTCGGCCAGCCCGGCCTTCATCGGGCTGTAGCCCTGCACCAGCTGGAAGAATTGGGACAGAAAGAACACCAGGCCCGAAAGGC
>JAVXWV010000802.1:0-4193 GCA_032230775.1 Mycobacterium sp.
GTGGATGCGGGTGTATGGCACGTCGAGGTCGTTGTAATTCATGACGGGTGTGCCCTGAAAGTCGCCGGTTTCGAGCACCTCGACCTCGAAATCCAGTGTTCGCCAACCAAGCCGGCCCTCGGCGTAGTCGAAATAGCGGTCCAGCGGACCGGTGTAAACCACTGGGGCGTCGGGGTTTTCGGCGCGCAGGCCGTCACGTACGTCGAACCAGTCGGTGTCCAGCCGCACCTCGATGCGCTCATCGGCGGCCATGTTCTTCAACCACGCGGTGTAGCCGTCGGCAGGCAGACCCTCGTAGGTGTCGTTGAAGTAGCGGTTGTCGTAGGTGTAGCGCACCGGCAGCCGGGCGATGTTGGCCGCAGGCAGTTCCTTGGGATCGGTCTGCCACTGTTTCGCGGTGTACCCCTTGACGAACGCTTCGTAGAGCGGCCTGCCGATCAGCGAGATGGCCTTTTCTTCGAGGTTCTGCGCGTCGGCGGTCTCGATCTCGGCCGACTGCTCGGCAATGAGCTGGCGCGCCTCGTCGGGGGTGAAGTACTTGCCGAAGAACTGCGACACCAGGCCAAGGCCCATCGGAAATTGGTAGGACTGCCCGTTGTGCATCGCGAACACGCGGTGCTGGTAGCCGGTGAAGTCGGTGAATTGGCGCACGTAGTCCCACACCCTCTGGTTGGAGGTGTGGAACAGGTGCGCGCCGTACTTGTGCACCTCGATGCCGGTCTGCGGCTCGGGTTCGGAATACGCGTTGCCACCGATGTGCGGTCGCCGGTCGACGACGAGAACACGCTTGTCCAGCTGCGTCGCCACGCGCTCGGCAATCGTCAGACCGAAAAATCCGGAACCGACGACAAAGAGGTCAAATCGAGCGGTCATCGGCAGCAAGGGTATCCGACCGCAAGGGCCCGCCCCGAATCCGACAGCGGCTCAAGGTTGCGATCGGCTCACAATTCCGCATCGTCACTTTAGTCCCACCAGTCACACAAGTACCGTCGATCACGTTGGCCTATTGGTCAGCCACGAACACCTACCAGACGTAGACCATGTATTGAGGAGACTTCCGTGCCGAACCGACGTCGTCGCAGGGTTTCGACTGCCATGAGCGCGTTCGCCGCCCTGGCAGTCGCGAGCCCGGCAGCTGTTGTCGCCATATCCGATCTGTCCGAACGCACAGAGCCGCCCGCACAGCACCGCCAGTTCGTCCAGGCCGCGATGATCACCGACCTGCCCAACGAGCTGATGTCGGCGCTATCGCAGGGCCTTTCGCAGTTCGGGGTCAACCTGCCGCCGTTGCCGACCGGTCTGCTCACCGGGTCGGGCTCGGCCACACCGACGACCCTGACCTCGCCGGGGCTGGGAATGGCACCCATGACCACACCTGGCGTGACACCGGGTCTCACCACCCCTGGCCCGACGACTCCGGGCCTTACGGCGCCGAGTGCCAGTCTGGCGCCGGCCACCGCGACCAGTCCAGGCCTTACTGACCCGGCGCTGACCAACCCGGCATTGACGAACCCGTCGCTGACCAGCCCGGCGCAGACCAGCCCGGCGCAGACCAGCCCGACCGGGCTGGCCCCCGGCCTCACCACGCCGCCTGCCGGTGTCGACCCGGCGCTCGCGGCGCCGGTCTCCAATGCGGCCGGCCTGCCCGCCCCTGGCGAGGTGCCGATCGCAGCGCCCATCGGACTGGATCCCGCAGCGGGCACGTACCCGATCCTCGGCGATCCGTCACTGGCGGCGGCTCCGGCCACGAGCGGCAGCGGCGGGATCATCGGCGATCTGTCCAGCATGGCCAGTCAGCTCGGCGCAGGCCAGGCAATCGACCTGCTCAAGGGCATGGTGATGCCCGCAATCATGTCGGCAATCAAGCCGGCTGGCGCCCCAGCGGCCGACGCCGCGGCCGCCGCCACCTCGGCGGTCCCGGCAGCCGCTGCGGCCCTGCCTGCAGCCGCCGCGGGTGTTCCAGCGATTCCGGGCCTATAGGTCTCCTCACCAGACGGCACCGCAGAACTGCCCCCCGGCTCTGCGGTGCCGTTGCAGGACGAGCTGCGTTGCAGGAGTCCGACCATGGGATTTAGTCGGTCCAACTACCGTGTCGAACCACTGGCAACAACTGACACATACGTAACATCGGGCCGTGCCGTGCCGTCATCAATGCCAGTGCGGGTGCGGACTTGCCCGCCGGTTTGTTTCCAGGCGCGACGTTCTGAAATGCGTTGCAGCTGCGCCGTTTGTTCTTGGTTGGGGAACCGCCGCTGCGACGCTGATCCCGCCACCGCGAGCGTCGGCTGAACCGCCTTGGTTGACGGCACTCAATGCACCTGGTCAGACGCCCAATATCATCAGCCGCGCCGATTGGGGAGCTGACGAGTCGATGCGGTCCGGCGCACCGGTGTACGACAACGGGATACGGGCGGGCATAGTGCACCACACGGCAACTAGCAACGACTACGCGCCCGAAGACGCGGCGGGAATCGTCCGGTCGATTTACGCCTATCACAGCCGCACGCTGGGTTGGTCCGACATCGCCTACAACGCACTTGTCGACAAGTACGGTCAGGTCTTCGAGGGCAGATTCGGCGGCATCACCAGACCCGTCCAGGGTTCGCACACCGGCGGGTTCAACAAGAACACCTGGGCTGTGGCCATGATCGGCAACTTCGACTTGATGGAGCCGCCCCCGATTCAGCTGCGAGCGGTTGGCCGGCTGTTCGGATGGCGACTGGCCATGGATGGGGTCGACCCAAAGGGCAGCGTCGCGCTGGCCTCCGCAGGGGGGCCCTACACCCGATTCCCGCAGGGTGCCACGCCGACCTTTCCGAGCATCTTCGCCCACCGCGACACCGGCGATACCGACTGCCCGGGCAACCTCGGCTACCTGTCCCTTAACCACATCCGCGACTTCGCCGCCCGGTTCGACAAGCCGGCTAATGCGCAGGATTTGGCGGACTCGATGCAAGGGAGCGCCATCCACGCACGGTGGCAGTCGATGGGCGGAATGAATAGCCCGCTCGGTGCCCCAACATCACCGGAAGCGTCTGGTGCGGGTTCGACGCGCTACGTCACCTTCGACAAGGGAGCGATCTACTGGTCGCCGGAGTGCGGAGCACAGCCCCTCACGGGTGCCATTTACAACGCTTGGGCCATGCTCGGCTTCGAGCGTGGCGCGCTCGGCCTGCCAACCAGCGGCGAGATCCAGGAGCCGCAGTGGATCGTGCAGAACTTCCAGCACGGGACCTTGAATTTCGACCGCGAGATGGGCACCGTGACCCGCGTCATCGACGGTGTCCCGCTTGAGCTGCCGCCGCCACCGCCCGACGGCCCGCCCGTGCAACTTGAGCGGTTCTCACCGGCGCGCAACCGCGTCTAATCGCGTCAGGTCCATCAGGTTCAGTGCCACCAACGTTCGAGGACGCGGGCGACGCCATCCTCGGCGTTGGAGGTGGTGACCTCGTCGGCAGCGGCCACCGCATCGGGATGTGCGTTGCCCATCGCCACACCGAGCCCGGCCCACCCCAGCATCGGCACGTCGTTGGGCATGTCGCCGAACGCGACCACACCCTCGGCAGTGATGCCCAGCGGGCGGGCCAGCTCGTCAACGCCGGTTGCCTTGCTGATGCCAAGCGGCACGATCTCGACAAGGCCTTTGTTGGTGGAGTAGGTGATATCCCCTTCCAGCCCAACGTGTTTGGCCAGCTCGGCGGCCATGTCGGAGCTGCGCGCGCCTGCCTTGCGGATGAGCAGCTTGACCGCGGGTGCGCTGAGCAGATCCTCGACGGAGACCTCGGTGTTGTCGGGATTGAGCCAGGCGTGTTCATAACCGGGTGAGCTTACGAACTGCGGGGTGGCGGCATCGTGAGCGCTGTTGCCGACGCGCTCGACCGCCAGGCCCGCGCCGGGGATGACGCGGGTGGCGATCTCGGCGAGTTCGGCCAACGCATCGGCGGACAACGTGCGTGCCGAGACGATGCGGTCGGTGGCAGGGTCGTAGATCACTGCGCCGTTGGCGCACACCGCCATTGGCGCGAAACCCAACGCGTCGACGACCGGGTGCACCCAGCGGGGCGGCCGACCGGTGGCGAGTACGAAGTGCGCGCCGGAGTCCACGGCCGCGAGCACGGCTTCGCGGGTGCGGGGCGTGATCTTCTCGTCGTCGTCGAGCAGCGTGCCATCCACATCGGAGGCAATCAGGGCAG
>JAVXWV010000854.1:0-2986 GCA_032230775.1 Mycobacterium sp.
GAAAGCGCCTGCTCCCGCGCTATCGCCGCCACCCGTCCCGAGTCGGGCTGCAGCCGGTGGTCGACGATCAGCGCAGTGGTCGGCTTGCACGCGGCCGCGACGGCGGTCAGCGCCAGCGAATCCGCGCCGCCGGACAGTGCGACACACCAGCGTTCGGCACCGGAGGCGTGGTCGCTGACGAATGCGGCGACTGCCGCCTTCAGCGCCGCTACAGCACCCTGTCGATCCATCGCTGCGGCTCATCGATTTCTGTTGGCAGCGGCAGGGTTTCGGCACTGGACCAGACGGTATTGAACCTGGCCATCCCGACCCGGCCGACGACATGGTCGACGAACGCCTTGCCGCGGGTGTACTGGCTGAGCTTGGCGTCAAATCCCAGCAGAGCCCGCACTACGCGCTGCAGCGGCGGCGGCTTGCGCTGGCGGCGCTCATCGAACCGGCGCCGGATGGTGGTCACCGTCGGCACCACCGCGGGACCCACCGCGTCCATCACATGGTCGGCGTGGCCCTCCAACAGTGTGCCAAGCACCAGCAACTGGTCCAGCGCGCGCCGCTGAGGTTCGGACTGCACAGCGCGCAGCAATCCGAGCACACCGCTCGAATTAGGTTCCGGCTCAACACCGTCGCGTTTGTTGCGGACCAATTCCGCCAGCCGACCGACCACATCGGAGACATTCTCGCCTGCGTCCTGAGTGAGGACAGCCAGCGCCTGCGACATGTGATCGGCCAGCCAAGGGTTCGCCCGGAACTGCACCCGGTGGGTGACCTCGTGCAGGCACACCCACAGCCGGAAATCGGCAGGCAGCACCCGCAACTGGCGTTCGACGGCGATGACGTTCGGGTACACCAGCAGCAGTTCGCCACCGTTGGGTCCGAACGGGTCGTACTGGCCCAGAATGCCGGACGATACGAACGCGAGCACGGCGCCGGTCTGCGCACCCGTGATGCGGCCTGCGATCAGGTGCGGTACAGCCGCGTCCCTGTCCGAGCCTTTTGAGCCGCCGGTCATCACTCGCATGGATTGCGTTGCGGCGCGGATCCATTCGACACGATCGACGACGCGGGCGTCGGGAATCTCGCCGCCCTCGCTGAGGCCGGTCACGTCGCGCACCGGTGGTTCGGCCTTTCGCGAGGCCTCCGCCAGCTGGTCGATGACCTGGCTGCGGGTGTAGTCGGTGGCAGCCGGGCCGGCCCGTACCAGTTTGGCGCCGACGGTAGCGGCGAACTGCCAGTCGACGGCGCCGCCGACGGTGAGCCCGGACTTGGTCGGCGGGCTCATGTGCTGCACCCGCACGACCGCAGCACGGCGGCCAGCGCGTCGATAGCCGTGCGGCCCGTAGGCCCGGCGTTGTTGGAGATGAACGCGAACGTGAGCACCCGTCCGCTCGCGTCGGTGACGATCCCTGCCAACGAATTGGTTCCTGTCAGCGATCCGGTCTTGGCCCGCAGGTATCCCGCGGCCGCGCGGCCGGCGTCGGTGTCGAGGTACCGGTTGGACAGCGTGCCGCTGCCGCCTGCGATCGGCAGCAGATCCAGTAGCGGCCTGAGCTTGGGCTGGTCGGTTCCCGCGGCGGCGTTCACCACCCCGTCCAGGGTCTCCGCCGTCAGCCGGTCGTCGACGGACAGCCCGCTGGAGTCCAGCAGGCGCGCGCCGCCGGTGTCGACCTTCGCCTCGTCGAGCTCACCGAGCACCGCTCGAACGGCGCCGTCGAAACTCTGCGTCTGCTTCTGCGCGGCGGCGACCTCTCGGCCGATGGACTCGGCCATCACGTTGTCGGATTCGTTCATCATTTGGCGAAGCCGCTCGATCAACGGCGGCGATTGCACCGACGCGATCTCCTGGCCGTCGGCGTTCCCTTGGGGCAGCACCGTGACCTTGGCTGGGTCCACCTTCAGTGCCACGGCCAGCGCGCGTCCGGCATCCAGGGCGGGCGTGATGGACCGCCGCGAATCGACGCTGACGGGCTGGGTGCGGCCGCCGTCGAGCATCACCGCCTCCATCGGCGCGATGTCGCCGCCGTCGATGTCGGTCGGATCCCAGCCTGGCGCCATCGTCGGTCCGCTGAAGGCGCTGATGTCCACCTCCACCTCGGTCGCGTCGATGCCGCTGCGGTGCACCTGATCGGCCAGGTCACTTATCCGCGCCGCACCCTTGTACCAGGTGTCCTGGCCGGCGGGAGCGGCCGACAGCGTCGGGTCGCCGCCTCCCTTGAGCACGACGACACCGGGCTGGCCGCCTGTAATCACTCGGGTGGTCAGCCGAGCGTCGCGATCCAGCGCCAGCAACGCGGCGGCGGTCGTCAGCACCTTGTTGGTCGACGCAGGCTGCATCGGCAGGTCGGCACCCTGCGCCCATAGCTGCGCGCCGGTCATCGCGTCGGTGATCCTGCCGGTTAGCGCACCGAGGTTCGGATCGGCGACCAACGGCGCCAACGCGGCGGCCAGCCGGTCGGGCGTCGGTTTGTCCGCGGAGTCGGCGACGGGCACGATGCCGGGCTTCGCGGTCGCCGCGGGTGGCATCGGCTTCATGGGCTCGGCGTCGCTGGTGGAATTGCCTCCGGTGAGCACGGCAGCCACCCCGACCACGGCGGCTACCAGCGCTAGCACCGCCACCCCGATCACCACATGGGTGGATCGCCGCCACCGCGTCGGCCGCATAACTCTCCTGCTCTATTGACCGCCCTCTTACAGCAGCGTATCGCTCCATTAGGGTGAGGCCCGTCCCCAAGACCGGAGTACAGGCAAGGAGCCGCAGCGGTGCAGTTCGACGTAGTCATCGAGATTCCGAAGGGTTCGCGCAACAAATACGAGGTCGACCACGACAGTGGCCGGGTGAAGCTGGACCGCTACCTGTACACCGCGATGGGCTACCCGGCCGACTACGGGTTCATCGAAAACACGCTCGGCGAGGACGGTGACCCGCTGGACGCGATGGTCCTGCTGCCCGAGTCGGTGTTCCCCGGCTGCATCATCGAGGCACGGCCGG
>JAVXWV010000901.1:0-10075 GCA_032230775.1 Mycobacterium sp.
GTCTTACCGCCCTCTTTGCGCAACACCCGGATGTCGTCGATGCGGGCGGCGGGGTCGACGGCCTTGATCATGTCGTAGAGCGTCAGGGCGGCGACGCTGACGGCCGTCAGCGCCTCCATCTCGACGCCAGTGCGGTCCGTGCTGCGCACGGTCGCGGTGATGCCGACATCTCCGTCGCCCGCCTCGAAGTCGACGTCGACTCCGGTCAGCGCGAGCTGGTGGCACAGCGGGATGAGGTCACTCGTGTGTTTGGCGGCCAGGATGCCCGCCACCCTCGCGGTCGCAAGGGCGTCGCCCTTGGGCAGTCCGCCCGAGGCAATGAGGGAGACGACTTCGGGTGTGGTGTGCAGGGTCCCCGCCGCGACGGCCGTGCGCTTGGTGGCGTCCTTGCCGGTCACGTCGACCATGTGCGCCGCACCCGACTCGTCAAGGTGCGATAAGCGGCTCGCGGGGTCGGTCACCGCTACTTGTTGACGACCGTGACCGGGTGGACGTATGGAAGCTCGTCGGCCGGCTGCGGGAACTCCAGCTCACCGAAGGGCGACAGCGCGCCCGTGCGGTCGGCGGCCAGCTCACTGATCGGGTGATCGTCATCGCCGTCGGTCGCGGGCCAGCCCGGGTCGACGTAGCGGGTCTTCTGCCCTTTGTTCTCTGCCACGTGCACATTGTGGCAGGCGCCGCGAGCTGTGGCGACACCGGCGCACTCCTTTAGGCTGGTCAGCAATGACCGAAACATCGGAGGGCAGGAGCGAAGCGACCCGGGAAATGGCAGGGCCGGGCGTCCCCATGGGCGCCTGGCTGGCCGAGCTTGACGACGAGCGGCTGATCCGCCTGCTGGAGCTGCGGCCCGATCTGACCCAACCGCCACCGGGCACGATCGCGGCGCTGGCCGCCCGCGCGCAGGCCCGCCAATCGGTCAAGGCCGCCACCGATGAGCTCGACTTCCTGCGGCTGGCGGTGCTCGACGCGCTGCTCGTCCTGCACGCGGACACCGGTGCCGTCTCGGTAACCAAGCTGCTGGCGCTGATCGCCGACCGCGCGGGCGAGGACACCGTCACAACTGCCGTCGAAGACTTGCGTGACCGCGCACTGGTGTGGGGCGACGCCACCGTGCGCGTGGTGGCGGAGGCGGCGGCCGGGCTGCCTTGGTATCCGGGTCAGGCCACCATCGAGAACACCGAGCAGACGGACATCGCGGCCCGGCTGGAGGCGCTCGACCCGGCCCAGCTCGAGCTACTGCAAAAGCTGCTGGACGGCTCGCCGATGGGCCGTACCCGCGACGCCGCCCCTGGCACCCCGCCGGACCGGCCGGTGCAGCGGCTGCTGGCGGCAGGCCTGCTGCGTCAGGTGGACGCCGACACGGTGATCCTGCCCCGCCTGGTCGGCCAGGTGATGCGCGGCGAGCTGCCAGGACCAGCGCAGCTGTCACAACCCGACCCGACGGTGTCTACCACCGCCATCGCCGATGTCGACGCCGTGGCCGCAGGGGCGGTGATCGACCTTTTGCGTGAGGTCGAGCTGGTGCTCGAAACGCTGGGCGCCACACCGGTTCCCGAGCTTCGAAGCGGCGGCCTTGGCGTGCGCGACGTCAAGCGCCTTACCAAGCTCACCGGCATCGACGAGGCCCGGCTCGGCCTCATCCTCGAGGTCTCGTCGGCGGCGGGGCTGATCGCGGCCGGGCTGCCAGAACCCGACCCACACGACGGCGTTGGCCCCTACTGGGCGCCGACCGTAGCCGCCGACCGGTTCATCGAATCGCCTGCGGCCTCCAAATGGCACCTGCTGGCGTCGACCTGGCTGGACTTGCCGGGCAGGCCGAGCCTGATCGCCAGCCGCGGACCCGATGGAAAACCCTATGCGGCGCTGTCGGATTCGCTGTTCTCCACCGCGGCGCCGCTGGACCGGCGGTTGCTGCTGGACGTACTTGCCGACCTTCCCGCTGGAGCCGGGGTCGACGCCACCTCCGTGTCACACGCGATGATTTGGCGGCGCCCCCGCTGGGCGGTGCGCCTGCAGCCCGACCCCGTCGGCGACCTACTGACCGAGGCGCACGCGCTCGGTGTGGTGGGTCGTGGCGCGCTCGCTTCGCCTGCGCGCAAGATGCTCGCGGGCGACCCGGCGGACGCGGTCGTCGCCGCGATGGACAAGGTGCTGCCCGAACCCATCGACCACTTCCTGCTGCAGGCCGACCTGACGGTCATCGTGCCAGGACCCTTGCAGCGCGACCTTGCCGAGCAACTGGGTGCGGTGGCGAATGTGGAATCGGCGGGTGCGGCGATGGTGTACCGCATCAGCGAGGCCTCGATCCGGCGCGCCCTCGACACAGGGCGCACCGCAAGCGAGTTACACGCGTTGTTCAGCAGGCACTCGAAAACACCTGTGCCACAGGGACTGGCATATCTGATCGACGATGTCGCACGCCGCCACGGCCAACTGCGCGTCGGCATGGCGCAGTCGTTCGTCCGGTGCGAGGATCCGGCGCTGCTGGCCCAGGCCGTCGTTTCGCCCGCCGCCGAACAACTGGAGATGCGTCTGCTGGCGCCTACCGTCGCGGTGTCCCAGGCGCCGATCTCCGAAGTGCTCGCGGCGCTGCGCGACGCCGGTTTCGCGCCCGCGGCCGAGGATTCCACCGGCGCGGTCGTCGACATCCGCGCCCGCGGCGCCCGGGTGCCCGCGCCGCCGCGGCGCCGCGCCTTCCGGCCGACGCCAACCAGTCAGACGCTCGGCGCGATCGTCGCGGTGCTGCGCAAGGTGGCGGCCACACCGTCGTCCGGTATGCGACTGGATCCGACCGTCGCGATCTCGCAACTCCAAGAAGCCGCGCATCTGCAGTCGTCGGTGGTGATCGGCTACGTCGATCCGGCCGGGGTGGCCACGCAGCGAGTGGTGGCACCGATCAACATCCGCGGCGGCCAGCTGACGGCTTACGATTCGGCATCCGGCCGGGTCCGCGAGTTCGCCATTCACCGCGTCACCTCGGTGGTGTCGGCCGACGCCAGATAGTTAGCTCAAGTACAGCTAGCTCACAGAACCATTGGTGAACATATTCGTGTGACAACTGCGTTAAGTGCGGCTGCTCAAGCGAATGCCGGATACCGCGGTGGCTTGTCGCTGCTGCACGGATGGCTGCCGCCGACGATATGGGCTGTGGCCGCCGTGGCGCTGGTGGTGGCGATCGGTTGGCGATCGCGGCGGTGGCGTGTGATGTGGCTGCCCGTGACGGTCGCCGCGGGTCTGATCCTGGCGGCCTGGACGCACTGGTACACCGATTCCCAGGGGCTCGCCGGAGATCCCGCGCCGTCGTCGCTGTGGATTTGGGTGGGCCTGACTGGTATGGCGTTGGCCGTCGCAGTTATCGGCTGGCGCGGCAGCCAGTGGTGGCGTCGCTTGGTGTCGCTGCTGGCGGTGCTTTTGTGCCTGCTGAGTGCGGGCGTATCGCTGAATCTGTGGGTTGGCTACTTCCGCACCGTCCAGGCGGCGTGGAGCGAGTTGACCGCTGGGCCGCTGCCCGACGAGACCGACCTGACCACCATCATGGCGATGCGCGGCAAGGGCGCCCCCATGCACGGGGCGCTCGTGCCGGTGACCATCCCCGACGACGCTTCGGGCTTCGCCCACCGCACCGAGTTGGTGTATCTGCCGCCCGCTTGGTTCGCCGCGAATGCCCCGAGGCTGCCTGTGGTCATGATGATCGCGGGTGAGTTCAACACCCCGTCGGATTGGCCGCGCACCGGCGACGCGATCGCGCCCATCGACAATTTCGCCGCGGCCCACAACGGCAATGCTCCGGTGTTCGTCTTCGTCGATGCGGGTGGCTCGTTCAACAACGACACCGAGTGCGTCAACGGGCCGCGCGGCAATGTGGCCGACCATCTGACCAAGGACGTACCGCCTTATCTGTCAAACACTTTCGGCGCCCAGAACAGCAATTGGGGCGTCGTCGGCTGGTCGATGGGCGGGACGTGCGCGGTGGATCTGACGGTGATGCATCCGGAGTTGTTCAGCACGTTCGTCGATATCGCCGGCGACATGGGGCCCAATGCAGGCACCAAGGAGCAGACAATCGCCCGCGTCTACGGCGGCGATGCGGCCAAATGGCCGATCTACGACCCCACCACGGTGATCAACAAGCACGGCCCTTACACGGGCGTGTCCGGGTGGTTCGCGATCTCCTCGGATGCCCCGGTGCAGAAGAAGGGCGGCTTCGGCAACCCCAGCGGGACCGGGCTCGGCGGGCAGGACGCCGCGGGGATGCAGAACGATCAGACGGATGCTGCCAACTCGTTGTGCAAGCTGGGCCAGACGAACGGCATCACATGCGCGGTCGTCGCACAGCCGGGCCGCCACGATTGGCCGCTGGCCGCCGACGTCTTCACAGCGTCGCTGCCGTGGCTGGCCGGCCAGATCGGCACGCCCGGCGTGCCGAAGATTCCGCTGCCCGGCGGGGGTAGCGGACCGGGACCCGCAGGCGCTCCGCTGCAGGCCGCGACCCGCTGAAGCACCGGGTGTCGGCCGCACCGGGATAATGGACAAGATGACCGACGGCCCCCTGATCGTGCAGTCCGACAAAACGGTGCTGCTTGAAGTCGACCATGAGCACGCCGGAGCGGCGCGCGCCGCGATCGCCCCGTTCGCCGAGCTGGAGCGCGCGCCGGAGCACATCCACACCTACCGCATCACCCCGCTGGCGCTGTGGAACGCCCGCGCGGCCGGGCACGACGCCGAGCAGGTGGTCGACGCGTTGGTGTCCTTCTCCCGCTACGCCGTGCCGCAGCCGCTGCTGGTCGACATCGTCGATGTGATGGCCCGCTACGGGCGGCTGCAGCTGGTGAAGAGCCCCGTTCACGGCCTGAGCCTGGTCAGCCTGGACCGCGCCGTGCTCGAAGAAGTCTTGCGCCACAAGAAGATCGCGCCGATGCTCGGCGCGCGCATCGACGACGACACCGTCATTGTGCACAACAGCGAGCGCGGCCGCATCAAGCAAATGCTGCTCAAAATCGGTTGGCCCGCAGAGGATTTGGCAGGCTATGTCGACGGCGAGAAACATCCGATCAGCCTCGACCAGGAGAACTGGCACCTGCGCGACTACCAGGAGATGGCGGCGGAGTCGTTCTGGCAAGGCGGCTCCGGTGTGGTGGTGCTGCCCTGCGGCGCAGGCAAGACGCTGGTCGGCGCGGCCGCGATGGCCAAGGCCGGTGCGACAACGCTGATCCTCGTCACCAACACCGTGGCGGGCAGGCAGTGGAAGCGCGAACTCATCAACCGCACATCGCTCACCGAAGAGGAGATCGGCGAATACTCCGGGGAGAAAAAGGAAATCCGCCCGGTGACCATCGCCACCTATCAGGTGATCACCCGTCGCACCAAGGGTGAATATCGCCACCTCGAGTTGTTCGACAGCCGCGACTGGGGGCTGATCATCTACGACGAGGTACACCTGCTGCCCGCGCCGGTGTTCCGGATGACCGCCGACCTGCAGTCGCGACGCCGGCTCGGGCTGACCGCCACGCTGATCCGCGAGGACGGCCGCGAAGGCGACGTGTTCTCGCTCATCGGCCCCAAGCGGTACGACGCGCCGTGGAAGGACATCGAAGCCCAGGGCTGGATCGCGCCTGCCGAGTGCATCGAGGTGCGGGTGACGATGACCGACAACGAGCGCATGCTCTATGCCGTCGCCGAACCCGACGAGCGCTACAAACTGTGCTCGACCGTGCACAGCAAGATCGCGGTGGTGAAGTCGATCCTGGACCGCCACCCCGGCGATCAAGTGCTGGTGATCGGCGCGTACCTGGATCAGCTCGACGAGCTTGGCGAGGAGCTGAACGCCCCCGTGATCCAGGGCTCGACGAAGACCGCAGAACGCGAATCGCTGTACGACGCCTTCCGCCGTGGCGAAATCTCGACACTGGTGGTGTCCAAGGTCGCGAATTTCTCTATCGACCTTCCGGAAGCCAATGTGGCGGTGCAGGTTTCGGGCACATTCGGGTCGCGCCAGGAGGAAGCGCAGCGGCTCGGACGGCTGTTGCGGCCAAAGGCCGACGGCGGCGGCGCGATCTTCTATTCGGTCGTGTCGCGCGACAGCCTCGACGCCGAGTATGCCGCGCACCGGCAGCGCTTCCTGGCCGAGCAGGGCTACGGCTACGTGATCAAGGACGCCGACGACCTGCTTGGCCCGGCGATATGACCGTCCTCCGGGTGATGCCGATCCTTACGGTGTCCGACATCGAGTCATCCCGCGACGCCTATGTGCGGGTTCTCGGGCTGCGCGAGGTGATGAACCACGGGTGGATCGTCACGCTGGCCGACGACGAGCACCGACGCCAGGTCAGCCTGATGACCAAGGACGCGACCGCACCCGTCAACCCGTCGGTTTCGGTCGAGGTGGACGATGTCGACGCCGCATACGAGGCCGCAGTCGATGCCGGGTTGCAGATCGTCCATCCGCTGAGCGACGAGGCCTGGGGTGTCCGGCGGTTCTTCTTCGCCGATTCGGCGGGCAACGTCGTCAACGTGCTGAGCCACCGCTAGCCCGCGGTTCGTGGCGGGTTCGCTAAACGCGCCTGCAGCCGACTCTTCGCAGCTACCGTTGACCTAACTCACAGGAGTCAACATGCCCGCAGAATTCCCAACCCAGCAACCAGGGCTGAACTACCTCACCGAGGGCGGCCAGGAAACCGAAATCCTGTACAAGTACGGGTACGACCTCCCGCACTTCGCCATGTATCCGTTGCTCGACAATCCGCAGGCGATGGCCGAGCTGCGCGGCATGTACGGCCGGTATCTGGACACCGCGGCCCGGCACGGATTCGGCGTGATCGTCGGCGGCCTCGACTACCGGGCCAGCCCCGACTGGGCATCGCTGCTCGGCTACTCCCGTGAGTCGCTGGCCGAGGTGCAGTCGCGCGCCATCGATTTCCTGCGCGAGATGGCCGGGCCGTACGCGGGGCAGGTGCCCGCGCTCATGTACGCAGGCATCGTCGGTCCGCGCGGCGACGCGTATCAGATCAACCAGACGATCACCGCCGAGGAGGCAGAGGAGTACCACGGCGAACAGCTCGCCAACCTGGCCCGTGCCGGCGTCGACTTGGTCGAAGCGATGACGTTCAACAGCGTTGACGAGGTCATCGGGTTGGCCCGCGCCGCAGCGAATGCCGGCCTTCCACTCTCCGTCTCGTTCACGCTCGACAACAGCACGCAGCGGCTGGTGTCTGGGCCGTCGCTGAAGGACGCGATCGAGACCGTCGACGCGCAGACGGGT
Source organism: Mycobacterium sp. (assembly GCA_032230775.1). Classification (GTDB taxonomy): domain Bacteria; phylum Actinomycetota; class Actinomycetes; order Mycobacteriales; family Mycobacteriaceae; genus Mycobacterium. The sequence goes on from JAVXWV010000901.1 coordinate 7,259, forward strand.
GATGACCGGCCCACCTTCTACGGCATCAACTGCTCACACCCGCTGGAGTTCATGCCTGCGATCGAGCCGGGCGATTGGTTCGAGCGGGTGCGGGTTTTGCGGCCCAATGCCGCGCTGATGGACAAGATTTCGCTCTGCACACTCGGGCACCTCGAATCCGGTGACCCGGCACAGCTCGGTGAACTCATGGGTGCCTTGGCTCGAGAACATCCACACATCGACATGTGGGGCGGCTGCTGCGGCACGTGGGAGACCCACCTCGATGAGATTGCGCGCAACGTGGGCGCGGCCCGAGCCGTCGCCGTTTAGATATGCGGCCCAACGGTATTCGCGACGGTCAATAACACCGCGGAATCCTCGAGTGCCTGCAGACCGTGGCGGGACTGTGGGATGACGATGTGATCGCCTGCCGAGCCATCCCAGTGCGCCTGCTCGTTGGTGAGCCGTACCCTGCCGAGTAGTACCTGCAGCGTGGATTCGCCGTGGCCTTCGGGCTCGTCCAATTCCGTGCCGGCCGTCAGGGCGATCAGCGTCTGGCGCAGCGAGTGCTCGTGACCGCCGTAGACGGTGTGTGCGCTGCGACCGCTGCTGGTGGCGCGGGCCGTTCCGAGGTGCTCGCGCGCGAGCGCGGTAAGCGAAACCTTGTTCATCGCCGTGTCCCCTTCCAGACGATTGGACATGCCATCAAGCGTTTGGGCGATGGATCGTCTCGAATCCGGGCCGTTGAATTCGAGATATGACCAACACAACCATTCTCGTCATCGGTAGCACCGGCAAGACCGGAAAACGCGTCGCAGATCGACTCGAAAAGCGCGGCGTCGCCGTCCGCCACGGGTCACGCTCGGCCGACATCCCGTTCGACTGGGACAGCCCGCAGACCTGGGCGGCCGCGCTGGAGGGCGTCGACAAGGTCTACCTCACCTACCACCCCGACCTGGCCGTCCCTGGCTCGGTCGAAGCCGTCAGCAAGCTCACCGAACTGGCCAAGGACGCCGGCGTCCGCAGGCTGGTGTTGTTGTCCGGGCGCAACGAGGCCGAGGCCGAGAAGGCCGAGCGCGTCGTCATGGCGTCCGGGTTGGAGTGGACGATCGCGCGGTGCGCATTCTTCGCGCAGAACTTCAGCGAGGGCGCGTGGCTCGACGAGGTGCTCGCAGGCACCGTGTCGCTGCCGGTCGACGATGTGCAGGAGCCGTTCGTGGACGCCGACGACATCGCCGACGTCGCGGTGGCCGCGCTGACCGACGACCGGCACGCCGGCCAGGTCTACGAGCTGACCGGTCCGCGGCTGCTCAGCTTCCGCGACGCCGTGGCAGAAATCGGCAAGGCCGCAGGCCGTGACATCGGCTTCGTGTCGGTGCCGATCGAGGAGTATGCGGCGATGCTCGCGGAATACGGTCTGCCACAAGACTTCATCTGGCTGTTGAACCACCTCTTCACCACGGTGCTCGGCAGCAAGGTGCAATTGGCCGACGGTGTGCAGCGAGCACTCGGTCGCGAGCCCAAGGACTTCACCGACTACGCGGACGACACCGCCGCGACGGGCGTGTGGACCGTTTGAATCTCGATGAGTGGATCTCCGTCGAATGGCGGGGATCCGCTCATTCCGATGGGAACCGATCCCGCAGCGCGTCCAGGAGTCGCTGCGCCTCCGACACCCGCCCACGCATCCGCACGATGCTCTCCGGGGGCCGATTCTCGTCGTCGATGCCACGCTCACACCGCCGAAGCCAACGCAGCTCCATCGATGCGACCAGCTCCTCCAATTCCGCTATCTCACCTTGTAAAACGGCGTCGAACATTCGTGCCTGCGCCACATCTGCGGGATGAGCAGGACGGGCCCAGACGTCGGCGCGATTCCGGTCGGGGACCGGCGCGAGGCGCGGTAGCGGCACCCACGTCGGTCGCCGTGGTTCTAGGTCTACATCGCGTGAGATCGACAGCACGCATAGATCATCGCCTAGCAATGTCGCATCAGCGAACCCACAGGTTCACCTGCCGGTTAAGTTTGGACGACTGGGCGTTACCGTTCATTCACTTTGGGCCGGGGCGTCCTGTGAGGTCGTTGCTCATAGCTGGGAGCGATTCGGTCGTGGCACCCGTCCGGCTCACCGGCGAGCTCAGGTTCGGCTCCCCCTCGGCCGGTACGGATCCGCAGCAGGCAGCCACACCGCTTCGTCGTCGACTCCTAAGTCCCCAACGTCACGGGTGAATTCGTCGATTACGGCACGCACCGCCGGATTGTCTTCTCCCTGACGCCAGACGAGCGACCATGTCCACAGCGGTGTGGGGTGCACCACCGCGCGCCGCACCAGCCCGCCGGGTTCCTGCGTGTTTTGTCCCTTCGGGCTGTTCAGAACGGGCCTGCGAAGCCTGCGGATGTGCTCGAAAAGCGTTGGGCCGGTGATTCCTCCGTCATCGACCCGCACGATGCGTGCGCCCGTGTCTGCGGCGAACTGCTCCGCATAGCGATTCCACGACGACCACGTTGCCTCGTCGGCGTCCAGCAGCACCAGCGTGTCCCTCGCCTCGACCGGCGATATGTCCGAGCCGATGGACAGCGCATAGAGCCGGTCCACCCCGATGAGATGGGCGTCAAGGGAGAGCGACGACAGATCCGTTGTCTGCACCCAGCAGATAGCGAGGTCAAGGTTTCCGTCGGCGACCCTGGCGGCCTGCGTGTGTGATGGCATGACCCAGGTGTCGATGCGCAACTGTGCCACGCCTGCGGCCCGTTCGGCCCAGTCCGTGGGACACCAGTTCACATAGCCGATCCGCACCGGTTCCGACGTGATGAGGCCGGCCGCACGTCTGCGCAAC
>JAVXWV010000906.1:0-3503 GCA_032230775.1 Mycobacterium sp.
TCGCGCGGCACGCAGGGTCTGCACCATCGCTTCGAGGATCGCCGTCGGTCGCTGCTGGGCGAGTGCCGCCAGTTCCGGATTCGACGTCGGCGCCTCGTAGAACGTCATCTGCAGCGCCGCACCGTGTGTGAACGCGCACTGCGCGATCGCCGAGCCCAGATCGACGATCCGATCAAACGCGGACAACGACGCGGGATCGTCCAAACGGCTCTGCGCGTGCTCGGCGATACGATCCAGATCGTCGTGATAGCGCCGCAACAGCTCGACGAGGATCGCTTCCTTGGATTCGAAATGGTGATAGAGGCTGCCCGGGAGAATGCCTGCGGCATCGGCGATCTCCTGCAATGAGGTACGCAGACCAGATGTCGCGATCAGCAGGGCAGCGGTCTGCAGGATCTCGGTGCGCCTGGTGCCGTCGTCATATGCGTGGCCGGCATGCCTCGGCGTCACCTGAGGACGCCCAACAACAGCTCCACGGCTCCTGACTCCCGACCTGGCTACTTCTGGCTTGCCGAACTGACCCAACGTTTGTTTAACGCTACCAGAAGTGTGTTCTGCCGCAGGGACCTCCGACGCGACGAATGCGCCGGTAGAAGGACCGCGCGGAGCTCTCGTCACGCGGTGATGCCGAGCCTCTCGGTGACGGCGAAGACTTCCTCGTAGATCGAGCCGGGAACGGTGAACGGTTCCGTCGCGGCGATATCCGTGAGGTGGACGTCGATGTCGTCGGCAGTGGGACTGGTGCCGGGTTCGGCCAGCCACCCCTCGGCGAGGCCGATGAACACCCGGGCGAAGCGGCCTCCGCACGCCGAGAAGTTCTGGTGGCTGAAATCGCACGCCCGGCTGGCTAGAAACACCACGATCGGAGTGACGAGCTCGGGTCGGATTGCCTTGAAAAAGCCGGTCTCCTCAAGAACTTTCGGGTCGTTGACCGTCTCGGTGACCATCCTGGAGAAGCCGGTGGGCAGCACGGTGTTGGCGAGAATCCCGTGTGGTGCGCCCTCGAGTGCGATGACATTCGTCAACCCGACAAGGCCAGCCTTGGCCGCGGCGTAGTGAGCCTCCAGATGCTGGCCGAACATGCCCGCCGATGAGGAGATGAATACGAAGCGGCCGTATCCCTGTGCCTTCATCACCCGATACGCCGGCTGTGCCAAGTAGAAGCCGCCATCCAGGTGCACTCGCAGCATGCGGCGCCAGTCTTCGGCGGTCAATTCGTCGAACGCGATGCTGTTGAAGATTCCCGCGTTGCTGACCAGCGCATCCAAGCGTCCGAATTGGTCGACGGCCGTGCGGACGATCGCTTCTCCGCCTTCAGGGCTGTCGACGGAATCGTGTGACGCCACCGCGACGCCTCCGGCTGCGGTGATCTCCTCGACGACCTGGTCGGCTACGGACGCGTCGGCGCCTTCGCCGTGCATCGATCCGCCGAGGTCGTTGACCACCACCGAGGCTCCACGCCTTGCCAATTCGATGGCGTAGAGGCGGCCGAGCCCGCGGCCGGCGCCCGTGACAATGGCAACCTGGCCGGTGAAATCGATCATGGCGCCTCCGCTGATTGACTGTCGGTGCCGGACTCTACGTTGGAACAGATATTTGGTCAACGAGCGAGGTGACTTTTGCAGGACCTGGCGAGCGATGACGCTGACGGTCCGCAGCGGCTGGGCCTGCTGGCATCCGCGCTGGCCGGCCGCACGGTGGCAGTGGCGCGCGGAACGCCCGGCGAGCCTGCGTGGACCGACGGCATCACGGTGTTCATCGACGCCGAAGCGACCATGGTTCGACAGCTCGAGTCGGTGACGGTACAGGCGTCGCTGCTGGCGAGCGGCAGCCTGGCGCCCAATCTCATGCGCAAGCTGGGCCGACGCTCCGGGCTGGCCCGTCGCTACCTCGCCGTCGAAGGTCAGCGCGCGCTGGCGGCGAATGATGATCTGCTGCCGTACGCGGTGCGATCCGTGATCGATCTGGATGTCGCATCGCGCACAACTTCGGCCGCCGAATCGCTGAGCGTTGCAGAGGCACGGGGCGAGATCGCGGATCCGCCCGCGAGCTTCGGAGTAATCCGCGCACGCAGTCTGCTGACGGCACATGCCGTCGCCTCGCATGCGGAGTCGCAGGACGTGCATGCGCCCCGGCGTGAATCGAAGAAGGCGCTAGCCGATCTCGAGGACGAGGGTGACGACGCGGCCGACGGCGAGGACGTGGAGGATCCGTTCTCGAGTCCAGTCGGCGGCGGCGGGGCAATTGGGAAGCTGTTGCAACGCCTGTTGCGCAGGGTGCGTCAGCTCGGCGGCGGCGGGTCGCCGGGAGCCGACACGCCGACGCATCGATCACCCGCCGGCATTCGGGGCGTGGGAGTTGTGACATCGACCTCGGTGGGGGCTTCCGAGGTCGACGACATCGATGACAGCGAGGGCAGGAAATACCCGGAGTGGGATGTGCAGCGCAGGCGCTACAAGCATGACTGGTGCACCGTCCACGAGTCCGATCCGCCCCGCAAGCAGGGACATTCATTCGAGCGACCCGATGTGCACGCGCTGCGGCGACCTCTGACGCGGCTCGGGATCGGACTGGATCGCTGTCACCGCCAGACGCAGGGTGACGACATCGACGTCGACGCGGTGGTCGAGGCGCGGGTGGAGCTGCTCGCAGGGTCGGTGCCTGACGAGGCCGTGTATCTGGACAGTCTGCGGCGTCGTCGCGACCTGGCAGTATTGGTCCTGCTCGATATCTCTGGATCATCTTCTGAAGCAGGGACTTTCGGGCAAACTGTGCACGAGCAGCAGCGGGCAGCTGCCGCGGCGCTGACCGTCGCGCTGCACGACCTCGGTGACCGCGTCGCGCTGTACGCCTACCAGTCGCAAGGTCGCTCAGCAGTACACATGCTTCCCGTCAAGCGCTTCGACGAAAACCTCGACGCCATCGTGATGCAGCGTCTGGGCAGCCTGACCCCTGGCGCGTATTCGCGGCTGGGCGCCGCCATCCGGCACGGCACCGCGGTGATCTCCGAGAAAGCCGGCACGTCCCGGCGGCTGCTCGTCGTGTTGTCCGACGGGCTTGCCTACGACCACGGATACGAACGCGGCTACGGAGCGGCCGATGCACGACGGGCGCTCGGTGAAGCCCGCAGGCAGGGCATCGGCTGCCTGTGCTTGACGATCGGCGCCGGCACCGACGCCGGGGAGCTGGGCAGGGTCTTCGGAAGCGCGGCGCACGCGTCGATACCTAAGCCCAGACAGCTGGCCGACGTCATTGGACCGCTCTTCCGTGCCGCACTGCGCACCGCGGACCTGCGTCGCAAGGTGTCCTAGCAAGCTGAGGCTTGAACCAAACATCTGTTCCGCGCTAGGGTGCTCGAAAGCGATGCCGAGAGAGGAAGCGATGCCCGTGAAGCCACCGCGCCCGTACTACGTGCCAGTGGCCAACGAGGAGCAGGTGTTCAAGGCCGCTTACCGGCAGGGACTCGCCGTCGCGCTGAAAGGGCCGACCGGGTGCGGTAAGAC
>JAVXWV010000022.1:0-4157 GCA_032230775.1 Mycobacterium sp.
CCCACGGCAAACGCAGCCGCGATCGCGCCGAGTACCAAGATTGGCGTGTACAAGTTCATGCCGAAAACGCGCTCCCTCGTGGGCTGTCGATGTGAGCTTACCCACACCCTAGCGAGCTACATGACGGGTGCCACGCATTTTGGTTAGAGTCGCTATTAGCTGCCTGCGGCCATGTTGGCGTGCCTCGAAAAGGCAAGGGCAATAGGCTAATTCGTGCCGCGGACTACTGCGCGGGGGCGCGCAGCAGCGATACCACGGCGTCGCCCAAACGGATCGGGTCGATCGGATGGGGAACCGCGGCTTCGGCGCGTGACCAGCTGGCCAGCCATCGGTCGTCGGCTCGCCCGGTCAGCACCAGGATGGGTGGGCAGTCGGCAATCTCGTCCTTGAGCTGTTTGGCGATCCCCATGCCGCCGGCCGGAGTGGCCTCGCCATCCAGGATGACCAGATCGAACCCACCTTCATCCATCTGCGTGATCACCATCGCAGGCGTGGCGACCTCGAGGTAGGTCAGCTCGGGAAGGTCGGGGTGCACCCGCTTGCCCAGCGCCAGCTGCACCTGCTCGCGGGTCCTTGGGTTGTCGCTGTAGACGAGGATGCGCAAGTGGTTAGACGGCGGAGTCATGCGCCAGATGCTATCCGTGCCGGAAAACGAGGTCGCCGGAAATCGTCGCCTTGTCGGGGATCATCCCCATCATGTTGCCGTCGACGCCGAATTCCTTGCGGTCGATGGTGGCTTCCGCGGTGACTCGCACCGCACCGTCGTCGAGCACCGCGACCTTCGTCCGTAGCGGCAGCGGCGCGGCGGTGCCCTTGACGGTGAGTTGTGCTCGCAGGTCGACGATGTCGCCGTCGATGCCCTCGGCGCTGGTAACCACCACACTGATGTCGGGAAACTTCGCGACTTCGAAGAAGTCCGCGGAGCGAAGGTGGTCATCGCGCTTGCGTATCTTGGTGTCCACCGAGGCGACCTTGATGTCGATGCGACCGAAAACCGTTTGGGTGTCTGTTATTTGGCCGTCGCCGCTGAACTCCGCGAAGTGGCCCTTGACGGGGGCCATGCCCCACATCGACTTGGCCTTGAACGCGATCGTCGACCGACCAGGATCAAGGGTCCAGACGCCGACGGATGCCGGATTGCTCAGAAGTTCTTGTGTGCTTGCCATGTCACCTTCGTTGTGAATCGGTCGACTCCAGCAGCGGGGCCATGTCCGCCGGGTCGAAGTACTCGTCGATGCGACTGATCAAACCGTTGGCGCCCAACTTGATCACGATGCAGACTCGCAACGCGATCGATCCGCCGTTGCGGCAATTCGCGTGCAGGATGTGCTGCTGCACGAAGCCGCTGTCGAACAACTGGCGATCGAGGATCTCGTACCGCCGCTCCGTGGTCCGCTTGATGAACCAGTGGATCACCCGCAGGGCCCGCGGCCGGTCGTTGTCCTCGTGATCGCCGGCGTGCCACACCAGGACGTCGTCGTCCCAGAGCCGCTCGATATTCGCGGTGTCGGCGCGTTCGATCGCATCGAACAGGCGATCGGCCACGTCGGCAACGACCTCGGCGTCGGTCCCAGACATCAGCGCCTCCTCACAACCGATGGTGCACCACGCCGGTGTCGCGATGATGTCCGGGGGTCGGCCTTTAGGGAGTCCAGACGGGCGAGCGGCCGAGGTGAAGAAGTGCGCGGTCGAGGTCGCCGACGTCCGCGCCTGCCGCGATGGCGGGCGCAAACGGCGAGCTCGGCGCGGCCCGGAAGTCGCCGTCTGGAACGGCGAACACCAGCGGCAGCACTGCGGAGATCACATCGGGGGGCAGCGTGAACGGTGCGTCGATGGCCCGAGCCACGTCCCACCCGTGCACGACGTAGTCGACGAAGTGGAAGCCGATGGCCTGCGAGGCCGGGGCCGCGGCGCCTGGGCCGAATTCAGGAAGTGCGAACGACGCGGCGAGCACGTCGTCGTCGGCGAAGGCTTCGAGGACGTCGGCCGCGGCCGCAGCGTAGGTGCCTGCGGGGTCGGTCGCCACGGCGTCGGCAACAGTCGCGATGTCCCAGTGGGCAGGGTTGGCGCCATCGCCCCTGGCCGCGGCGGCGAATCCATGGTGCTGCACGGTCATATGCGCCAGCAGGTGGGACAGGTTCCAGCCATCGCACGGCGTCGCGCGCTGCAGGTCTTTCGGGGTGACGCTGTTGACGACGTCGACGGAGGCCATCACCGCGACGCGATGGGCAGGACGGATATCTTGAGTAGTAAGCATGCATAGATCATATGTACTTGCTTACGATCGGTCAATGTTTAGTATCCCGGTGTGACCTCACGCCGCAAGCGGCCCGACCTCGCCGCCATGCTCGCGCCGCTGGTCCGCGAAATGATCGCCGCCGAGCTTCCGGTGCTGGAGGCACACGGGCTGTCGATGTGGGGCTACAGCGTGCTGCTCGCCCTCGACCGGTCGGCGATCCGCACACAGGCCGCGCTCGCGGAAGCGATCGGAGCGGACAAGACACGCATCATCGCCATCCTCGACGAGCTCCAGCAGAGCGGTCTGATCGAGCGGGTGGCAGATCCCGAGGACCGGCGGGCACGGCTACTGGCGATCACCAAGGAGGGGCGCACGGTGAAGGAGGCCACGCAGGCGGCGATCCAGCGCGGTGAGGAGCGCTGGCTGGGAACGCTTTCGGCGGCCGATCGCGCGGTGTTCCTGCGGGTGTTGCAGGAGCTGTCTGGTCAACCCTGACGCTATCGATCCGCCATTTCTGCACCAGGGCTGTGAATGGGCTCTCGATTAACGACCCTGGTGCAGAAATCGACGCCGATTGTCTGGTTACGGCTCGTCGTAGCCGGGGTGGGCGACCGCCAGCCGCTGGCGGACCAGCGCGCGCAGCGTCGGCAGCACGTCGCCCGCGCGGTCGTCCAGCGTTCCGGCGCGGATGGCCGCTGCCAGTTGTGTTTCGTCGGCGAATCCGAGATCGGTCAGCCGCCCGGTGACCTCCTCGGCCGAGTCGTCGGTCAGCTCGCGCTCGACGATGCGCAGCACATTGGCTGCCACGCGGGCGTGGAAGTTGACCTGGCTCGCGTCGGCGAGCCGACCATCGGGCCCGGTCGAGGACCGCACGTCGTTGTCGAGGAAGTCGGCGACGGCCGCGACGAGTTCGGCCGCAGTCGGCCGTCCGTACAGCCAGCTCATTTCGGGCCTCTTTCGGTTTTCTTGCTCCTCGCGTCCGCGCCATCCAGCAGATCCAGCACGTCCCACTCGGTTTCGCTGACTCGACGGCCGATCGCGGCCAATTCCACCGACCTGCTCTGCCCGGACAGATGCCGCTCGGCCTGGAACCGGCAGATGACGCCCCAGCGCAGCGTGGCCAGCGTCAGCCACCACCGAAACGTGTCGCGGTCGACGGGTTCACCTGCAGTGGCTTCATAGGCCGACAGGAAGGTTTCCACACTGCCAAGCCCGCCCGCGCCGAGATGCTCGGGCGCGCCGAAGCGCCAGGCCCTGATGCAGAACCAGGCCAGGTCCTCGTATACCTCGCCGATGTGCACCAATTCCCAGTCCAGTACCGCCGCCAGACCGGATTCGTCGACGATCAGGTTTCCCATTCGGAAATCCCCGTGCACCAGTCGCTGCGGCGATGGCGCTGGCCGGTGCCCGTCCAGCCAGCGAAACGCCCACTCGAATGTGGCCGTGGTGTCGCCCATTTCGTCGAGCCGTTGCCGCCACTCGATGAGCTGGTCGACGTCGGTCAGACCCACCCCGTCCGGGTCGGCGCGATGGATGGCCGCCAGCGCCTGCGCGCACTGCTGCAGCAGCCGCTCGCGACTGGAGTCGTCGAGGGCGCGCTGGATTCTCCTGACGATCGTCTCTCCGTCGATCGCGTTGCAGATGAGATACGGATTGCCCAGTGCGGCAGCGGAATTGTCCGCGGCCAGGATGTGTGGGACAGGGGCGCCCGCCGCCGCCGCACGCAGCTGGACCGCGGCCTCGAGTTCCATGCCCGCGTGCACGTCGTCGGGTGGGCCGGTGCGCAGAATCAGGGCAACGCGCTGGTCGACGATGGCGTCGAACGCCCACGTGGTGCGGCTCGCGCCGCCGGTGAGCGCCCGCAGGTTCTCGATGGCGACCGTGCCGCCGAGCACCGGCTGCAGCACCGTCGCCAACG
>JAVXWV010000035.1:0-3164 GCA_032230775.1 Mycobacterium sp.
CGGAGATCGACCTGGACGTTGTCCACGGCGGTCCTCGGCCCGGCAATTATCAGTACGCGATCAACAACTCGTTTGGATTCGGTGGGCACAATGTTGCGCTCGCCTTCGGAAAGTACTAACGCACAACACTTTTCGAACGGCGCAAGCCGACATCCGACCGGCTACAGGAGGATATATGACCATCATGGCTCCCGAGGCCGTCGGCGAATCGCTCGACCCACGCGATCCGCTGCTGCGCCTGAGCACATTCTTCGACGACGGCAGCGTCGAGCTGCTGCACGAGCGTGACCGCTCGGGCGTGCTGGCCGCGGCCGGCAACGTCAACGGCGTGCGCGCGGTTGCGTTCTGCACCGACGGCACCGTCATGGGCGGCGCCATGGGTGTCGAGGGCTGCGCGCACATCGTAAACGCGTACGACACCGCGATCGAGGAGCAGAGCCCGATCGTGGGCATCTGGCACTCCGGAGGTGCGCGGCTGGCCGAGGGCGTCAAGGCCCTGCACGCGGTCGGTCTGGTGTTCGAGGCCATGATCCGGGCGTCGGGCTACGTCCCGCAGATCTCGGTGGTCGTCGGCTTCGCGGCCGGCGGCGCCGCATACGGGCCCGCGCTGACCGACGTCGTGGTGATGGCACCCGAGGGCCGCGTGTTCGTCACCGGGCCCGACATCGTGCGCAGCGTCACCGGCGAGGACGTCGACATGGCATCGCTCGGCGGTCCGGACACCCATCACAAGAAGTCCGGTGTCTGCCACATCGTCGCCGACGACGAGCTCGACGCCTTCGAGCGCGGCCGCAGGCTGGTCGGATTGTTCAGCCAGCAAGGTCATTTCGACCGCAGCAAGGCCGAGGCCGGTGACACCGACCTGCACGCGTTACTGCCGGATTCCCCGCGTCGCGCCTACGACGTGCACCCCCTGCTCGATGCGCTGCTCGACGCCGACACCCCGTTCGAGGAGTTCCAGGCCAAGTGGGCGCCCTCGATGGTGGTCGGCCTTGGCCGGCTGTCGGGCCGAACCATCGGCGTGCTGGCCAACAACCCTCTGCGACTGGGCGGCTGCCTGAACTCCGAAAGCGCCGAGAAGGCAGCGCGCTTCGTCCGGCTGTGCGACGCGTTCGGCATCCCGCTGGTCGTCGTGGTCGACGTCCCCGGATATCTGCCTGGTGTGGACCAGGAGTGGGGTGGCGTGGTGCGTCGCGGCGCGAAACTGCTGCACGCGTTCGGCGAGGCGACGGTTCCGCGGGTCACGCTGGTCACTCGAAAGATCTACGGCGGGGCCTATATCGCGATGAACTCGCGCTCCCTCAACGCGACGAAGGTGTTCGCGTGGCCGGACGCGGAAGTCGCGGTGATGGGCGCCAAGGCCGCGGTCGGCATCCTGCACAAGAAGAAGCTGGCTGCGACACCTGACGACGAGCGGGATGCGCTGCACGAGGACCTCGCCGCCGAGCATGAGCGGATTGCCGGTGGAGTGGATTCCGCCATCGAGATCGGCGTGGTCGACGAGAAGATCGACCCTGCGCACACACGCAGCAAGCTGACGCAGGCACTGGCCGAGGCGCCCGCGCGTCGCGGCAGGCACAAGAACATTCCGCTGTAGTTTCGGTGGCCGACGGAGAGCTGCGCCGCCGGCGCCAGCACTTGGCCAATGAACGCGCCGAAGCGGCGGTGTATCGGCACCTGGGGCAACGAAGCACGTGCGAGGAACGCGACATTCTCCTCGCGATCGCAGAAGCCGAGCGACGCCACGAGCAGCACTGGCTGAATCTGCTCGGAGACCAAGTCGGCAAGCCGCGGCGTGCCGATCTGCGGACCCGCATGCTCGGTTTCCTGGCCCGTCACTTCGGTTCGGTGTTCGTGTTGGCCCTTGCACAGCGAGCCGAGTCCCGCTCCACCTACGAAACCGACGTCGACGCGACTCCCGCGATGGCCGCAGACGAGCGCATTCACCTCGAAGTGGTTCGCGCTCTGGCCACTCGCGGGCGGGACCGGTTGTCGGGCACCTTTCGGGCTGCGGTGTTCGGCGCCAATGACGGGCTCGTCAGCAACCTTGCGCTCGTTCTCGGCGTCGGCGCGACCGGCGTTGGTGCCCACACCGTGCTCGTCACGGGTCTGGCCGGCTTGCTGGCCGGCGCGTTGTCCATGGGAGCCGGGGAGTATGTGTCGGTGACGTCCCAACGCGAATTGTTGGAGGCCTCAACACCGAGTCCAGAAGCAGGCACGGCATTGCCTCAATTGGATGTCGACGCCAACGAGTTGGCGTTGGTGTACCGGGCGCGTGGAATGAGTGCCGACGAGGCGACCAGCCATGCCGCCAACGTGTTACGCCACATCGACGTCGGCTCCACGCAGGGCAGGCTGGCCGGGCCCGACGCCGACCGGCACGAAGCTATTGGCACGGGTGTTGGCGCAGGGGTTTCCAGCTTCTGCTTCTTCGCATCGGGAGCACTGATTCCCGTGCTGCCTTACCTCTTCGGCCTCGAGGGGATCGCTGCAGTCGTGGTGGCCGCCGGGTTGGTCGGAATCGCCCTGCTCGCAACGGGAATCATCGTGGGCCTGCTCTCAGGCGGTCCGCCGGTGCGTCGGGCGCTGCGCCAGCTGCTGATCGGATACGGAGCGGCGACGGTCACCTATCTACTGGGTTTGCTTTTCGGCGCGGGCACCGGCTAGCCGACGCCGGCGAGGAACTCCCGCGCCACCGAAGTGACGCGCTCACGGTCGGCCTGAACGAGGCCGATGCGGGTGCGCCGGTCGACGATATCGTCGATGTCGAGTGCACCCTCGTAGGTGACCGCGTATTCGAATTCGGCTCTGGTGACATCGATGCCGTCGGCCACCGGTTCGGTCGGCCGCTCGCAGCCGGCGGCGGCGATCACGTTCGGCGCTTCGGCGCCGTAGCGGGCGACCAGCGACCCCGGCAGATCCACAGGCGACCGCAGAGTCGCCACCGGGTTCGACGGCGCCCCGACCAGCGGCAGGTTGCGGGTGCGGCAGGCTGTCGCGGTGAGACCTCGCAACGCGATGGTGCGGTCAAGGACGTCCTCGGCCATGTATCGGTACTCGGTCAGCTTGCCGCCGATCACACTGATCACCCCCGCAGCTGACTCGACGACGGCGTGCTCACGCGACACGTCGGCCGTGCGGCTGTGCTTCACGCCCATGCTCCT
>JAVXWV010000040.1:0-2854 GCA_032230775.1 Mycobacterium sp.
GGCGCCGAACTGAAGGTGAACGGTGCACTCGACGTCGGGTCGTTGCAGTTGCCGAACGGCGGCATGGTCGGCGTGATCATGGGCTACCAGCCGATGAATCAGGACAACGTCGACACGATCGACGCCCTGCGCGCTCAGATGCTTGCCGCGGTGACCGCGGCGGGCGCGCGAGGCAACCGGTCCTTCGCCTGGGGCCACCTCGCCGGTGGCGCGGTGCTTCTAACCGACCCGGGCGCCATCGAGCCGCGAGGCATCGGCAAGGGTGGGGCGCCGGGCAGGTTAACCTACGTCCGCCGGGTCGATGCGGTCACTGAACCCGACGACACCGCGGTAACGCGGGAGCCACCGAAGCCGCTCTAGCTCCCGCTAAGAAGCCTTATCGGGAGCTAGGCGCCCGCGACCATCGAGCAGGCCATCGCCGTGATCCGCACCGCGCCGCCGGTCACCAGGAATAGCCCGACACCGAGGGGGCGCGCCTGGTGCTGCGCGGGCACCGCCGCCAGCGCGCCGCGGGTAGCCGCCGAAGCCACGCCGGTCACGATCGACGCCCTGCGCGCCATGATCGACGCGTCCGACCCGGCGACGGTGCGTGGGCTGCACGACCGAATGGCCCTGGTGCTGGGACTCGCCCTGATGGGCCGCCGGTGGAGCTGGTCGCCCTGGAACTGGACGACATCACCGAGACCCCGGACGGGCTGGAGGTGTGCCGGGCGTCCAAGACCGACCAGGACGCCCGCGGAGTGGTCGTCGCGATGCCAAGGCCCGGGGCCAGCACGCCGACACCGACCCCGTGCGCCTGCTGCGGGCCTGGCGGGCGCTGCTCGCCGAGCACGGCATCGCCTCCGGTCGGCTGCTGCGATCGGCCACCCGCCACGACAGGCTCGGCGCCAGCCGACGCCGTTGCCGACCTAGTGTGCGACGCCAAGGTGCGCGCAGAGCTGCCCCACGCCGACACCTATAGCGCGCACTCGCTGCGCGCCCGGGACACCACGGCCCCCTACCGCGCGGGTGCCCCGGTGAGCACGATCTCGCGGACGGCCGCTGGTCGCCGGGCTCGCTGGTGGTGCTGTCCTCCGTGCGCGCGGTGGACCAGTGGAAAAATAACGCGTTGGCAGGCGTCGGGCTGTGATTCTGCGTCTAACGTGTGGGAACTCCAGGACTCAGAGTGGTTTGCGGGATAGAGCCTGCGCAGTGCATCTGGCCTGTGCCGCAAGTCGGGGAAGCCCCTTTTCGGTCGTCACGGCGCACAGCTTGGGAATGGTCTCCATGCCAAGGCGGACGGTTACAAACGCGAGGTCCGTCTCTTCGATGGCTATATCACCGTCGTCGTCGAGCCAACCCCGGAAGAGCGAGCCAGATGTCACCGCGACTGGAAGGGCAATGACGCTTACGCTTTCCAAGCCCCGCATTGCTTCCTCGTCGACATCATTCCTGAAGCCCTCCACGGCTGACATTGCAGCCCGAACGGCATCGTAGGCCGAATCATTCCGGTATGGATCTGAATCCTTCTCTTTCCCAAATTTGACTTCGACTATGCTCGTTCCCACCTGCACTGCCTGGAGAAAGGTCGAATCGGCACGGAAGTCAGGTGCTTCCACAACAGCCTGAAGTCTGGGCTCATCGTAGAATTCCCAAGTGTAGAGCAGTTGTAACAGTTCGGGGCAGTCGGAGACCAAAGAAGAGCTGAAGACAACCCAGGGCGCGGGCTTACTCTTGCATTCTGCAACTAGATAGGCAAACGAATTACGTACTTGCCAGCACGCTACGACATCGATTTCGCGAACTTTCTCGGTTCTGGGATCCACGAAATAGCGACTATGGTGAGAGTATTTTGGATTCGCTTTTTCAAGAACTGCCACAACGCGCAGTTCGAGTGGGTATCCGCTCTTTCGCAGCGAGTTGCGGACCTTCGCAGCGAGGTCGAGTGGGTCGTCTTCGGTCACGCACCCATCGTCTCAGGCTGGGCACCTGGGCGTGCGGCCGTCCGGTTCACCGGAACGCGGCGCGCGCCCCCGTCCCGGCGGCCCCGCCGGGGACGCTCGTGACCATGACGACGAGCAGGCGGCCGGTCCCTGGGGATCAAGGCCGCGGCGCTTGCCGCCCACGCCGGAAGTCGGCTCCCCGACCGGCGGCGCCACCCGCGTGAACGCGGCTGCGGCGACGGTGGAGCTGATCGTCTCGATGACGGGAATGCCCGACGACGTCGGGAACATCGTCATGCCCGGAGCGTTCGAGTCCTCGCTTCCCCGACGCCAGCCGAAGGTCGTGCTGGGCCACGACTGAACCTGCCCATCGGGCGCGTGCTGCGCGTCCGCGAGCTGCCCCGGGGGACCCAGGCGCTCGACCAACGGGACTCCGTGGCCGCGTCAGCCGGGGCGTTGATTGTGCTGGCCGAGATAAACACCCAGATCAAGGACGCCCACGAGGCGATGTCCAACATCCGTTTCTTCGGCGCCGACGCGCAGTTCTCGATCAGCCACAAAGACGGTACGCTCGACGCCGCGGCCCGGCGGCTGGAAGCTGCATGAGGTCGACCTGTACGATGTCTCCCGGTGCTGCACGGCGTACACCGGCTGACCGGCCTGCTCGGCAAGGCCGGGCACCCGGCCGTCGGGACCAAGGCGGCCGCTGCCGCGAGCACGCCCATGGCGGACCACCGGTGGGCACTGTCGTGCCCGACGTATAGCCAGCCCACGGCGCTCGCCGACGCCCCGCCGAACCCGGGCTCGCGGCAGATCTGCCAGAGCTGTCTGGACAGCCTCGGCGCGATGGTGGACCCGTTAACCGAGCCAGCTTTCGACGACGCCCACGCATCGGACCCCGACGTGGTCGAGGTGTACCACGGGACACCTTC
>JAVXWV010000120.1:0-8144 GCA_032230775.1 Mycobacterium sp.
GGTATGGAGTCAGGGCCCGCTGTGGTTCATGAGCAACGCCCAGATCGCGACTCTGGCGGTCGGCACATTTTCAATCACGGGCGGCGGCAACCTGATCTGGTCGATCCTCGCGATCATCAGCGGAGTCCTGTTCGGCACGTTCTTCATGGCGTTCCACTCGGCGCAAGGCCCGCAGCTCGGGCTGCCGCAGATGATCCAGTCGCGTCCGCAATTCGGTTATGTGGGCGCGTTGTTGGTCTGGGCGTTCGCCTACCTGCAGTACGCGGGCTTCAACATCTTCAACACGATCTTGGCCGGCGAAGCCCTCCACTCGACCATTCATGGCCCCAGCAAGATGTGGATCGTGGTGGCCACCGTGGTTGCCGCGATCGTGGCGCTGGTGGGGTATGACCTCATCCACGGAGTCGAGCGGTGGCTGACGGCAGGCTTTCTCGTCATTTTCGGGATACTCACGATCGGGATCTGCACGCTGAACTATCCGGCTGGCTCCTTTGACCTTGGCGGGTTCAAGTGGACTCCGTTCCTCATCCAGTTCGGCGCGGTTGCCGGCTACCAGATCAGCTGGGCCATCTACGTTTCGGACTACTCCCGGTACCTTCCCCCGTCGGTCACGGTCCGCCTGACGTTCCTGTGGACCTACTGGGGCTCTGCGCTCGGCGCGATCTGGCTGATGTGCCTGGGTGCCGCGCTGGCGGCATGGGCCGGAGACAGCTTCGATACGATCGCGTCGATCAAAGAGGCTGGCGATCACGTCTTCTCGGGCTTCGGAGCGATTGCCCTGATTTTTTCCACTCTCGGCCTGATATCGGTTACCGCCCTGAACATGTACGGCGGGTCGCTCACCTTGATAAGTGCGATCGATTCATTCAAGAAGATCCGGCCGACGGCCAAACTACGCATCCTGACAATCGGTTTCACCGCGGTGCTCTCACTGATCCCTGCCTTGCTCATCGGCGAGAACTTCCTCACAAACTTCGAGGACTTCCTACTGCTGGTTCTCTACTTGTTCATCCCGTGGACCGCGGTCAACCTCGTCGACTACTACGTGGTGCGACGCGGGCACTACGCCATCGCCGAGATCTTCAATCCGCACGGCCTGTACGGACGATGGGGCTGGCGGGGTATCACGGCGTACCTCGTGGGATTTGCGGCCATGCTCCCGTTCCTGTCCACCAGCAAGTACACGGGTTTCGTCGCCGCCGCGCTCAATGGGGCCGACATATCGATGTTCGTCGGTCTTCCGGTCGCGGGAATCCTTTACTGGGTCCTCGCCAAGTCGATCGACGTCGCGGGCGAGACGCGGATTGCCCAGGCGGAGGCAGCGGAGCTGGAGCGGTTGGCCCATGCTCACCAGCGTCCCGAGGAGCACCTCGGCGACGTCACCGGTTGACCAAGGCCGGCGCCTGGCGAGCCGAGCCCGCTCCGCCCGATATGACACGCTGTAGAGGTGAACCCATCGACTGCGCAGGCCCGCGTGGTCGTCGACGAGTTGATTCGCGGCGGCGTGCGCGACGTGGTGCTGTGCCCGGGTTCCCGCAACGCTCCGCTGGCGTTTGCCCTGCATGACGCCGACCGGGCGGGCCGCCTCCGCCTGCATGTCCGCATCGACGAGCGCACCGCCGGCTACCTGGCGATCGGCCTCGCCGTTGCCGAGCGGGCGCCTGTGTGTGTGGCCATGACGTCGGGGACCGCGGTGGCCAACCTGGGACCCGCCGTCGTGGAGGCCAACTACGCGCGAGTGCCGCTGATCGTGCTGAGTGCCAACCGGCCCTACGAACTGCTGGGCACTGGCGCCAACCAGACGATGGAGCAGCTGGGCTACTTCGGCACGCAAGTGCGCGCGAACATCAGCCTCGGTCTCGCCGAGGAAGCGCCGGAGCGGATGGACTCGTTGAACGCGCAGTGGCGCTCTGCGACATGCCGAGTTCTGGTGGCGGCGACGGGATCTCGCACTGCCAACGCGGGACCGGTGCAGTTCGACATCCCGCTGCGCGAACCGCTGGTGCCTGACGCCAGCGACGATCCTGTGGCAGGCGGCTATGTTCCCGAGGGCCGCACCGGCGGGAAGCCGTGGACGTACGTGCCACCGGTCACGTTCGACCAGCCGCTGGACATCGACATCTCACCGGACACCGTCGTCATCGCCGGGCACGGCGCGGGTGTGCACCCGAATCTCGCCAAGCTGCCGACGGTCTCCGAGCCGACAGCGCCGCCCTCCGAGAACCCGCTGCACCCCTTTGCTCTGCGGCTCGTCCGCCCGCAGCAGGTGATCATGCTGGGCCGCCCGACGCTGCACCGGCCGGTGTCGACGCTGCTCGCGGACCCGTCGCTGCCGGTCTACGCGCTGACCACCGGGCCACGCTGGCCCGACGTGTCGGGGAATTCGCAGGCCACGGGCACGCGTGCGGTGACGACCGGCGAGCCGAACGCGAACTGGCTCAAACGCTGCGCGGAGGTGAACCGGCACGCGATCGAGGCGGTCCGCGGACAGCTCAAGGCCCACCCGTTGACGACGGGGTTGCATGTCGCGGCTGCGGTGGCCGATGCGATGCGCCCGGGGGACCAGCTGGTGCTTGGCGCGTCGAATCCGGTGCGCGACGCGGCGCTGGTCGGGCTGAATACGCAGGGCATCAAGGTGCGGTCGAACCGCGGCGTGGCCGGGATCGACGGCACCGTATCGACCGCGATCGGCGCGGCACTCGCACACGACGGGCGCACGATCGCGTTGATCGGTGACCTGACGTTCGTGCACGACAGCTCGGGATTGTTGATCGGGCCGACGGAGCCGACGCCGCGCAACCTGACGATCGTCGTGTCCAACGACAACGGTGGCGGAATCTTCGAACTGCTCGAGCAGGGCGACCCGAGGTTCTCCGATGTGTCATCGCGAATCTTCGGCACACCGCACGACGTCGATGTCGGCGCGCTATGCCGCGCGTACCACGTCGACAGCAAGCAGATCGAGGCCGACGATTTGGCCGCCGCCCTTGGCGAGCCGTTCGAGGGCATGCGGGTGCTGGAGGTGAAGGCCGACCGGTCGTCGCTGCGCGCGCTCCATGCGTCGATCAAGGCGGCGCTGTGAGCGCAGCGAACAGGGCTGGACTGTGGAAACGTCCACTCACCCTGTGGCGCAGCCTCGTTCCGCGTCTGCACCGCGAACCGAACGAAACCCGATCGCAGAAAATCCTGCGGCGGGTCCGCGTCGGCATAGTGATCGCCGCGTGCGTTGTGACGCTGCAGTCGGTGCTGCTGGTGCTGGGGGCGTGGCGCAACGACCGCCAGATCGAGCGCCACATGGGTGTGGCCGAAGCGAATGTGCTCAGCGCGGGTCCGCGGCGCTCGACCATCGAGTTCGTCACCCCCGACCGCGTCACCTATCGACCGGAGCTGGGTGTGCTGTACCCGTCGGAACTCGATACCGGCATGCGGATCTATGTCGAATACGACAAGAACGACCCGGATCTGGTTCGGGTGCAGCACCGTAACGCGTCGCTGGCGATCATCCCGGCAGGCTCGATCGCGGTGGTGGGCTGGCTGATCGCGGGTGCCGCGCTGCTCGGGGTCACGTACGTCGAAAAGCGTCTGACGCGCGAAACGGCGAAAGCTGCTCCGTTAGTTCAGGATTGAATGAGCTTCTTGAGCCAGTCATTATCGAAGATGTCGAGCTTCTCGCCCTTGTCGAGGTCGTAAACCGTTGGCGTGCCCATTTCTAGGTTGTCGATCTCGTAGAGGTACTCGAAGTTCGCATCGTCCATGGCTTTGACGTTGACTGCGGACCCGCCGCCCTTGATGTTCTGGGCGACGGCGTCGGGCATACCTGCCTTCTTTGCCATGTCCTGCAATTCGTCCCCGGAGGGGGGCTTACCGCCGGGGCGCTGATGGGCCCACACTCCCTCGACGAACCGCTGGAACTCGGTGCCGGTCGCCGTGACCTCAGGCTTACCCGCCTTCTCGGTGGCCAGGAAGAGCGCATTGCTGACCTGCCCCGAATAGCCGCCGGTGTTGTCATCGAGGAACGTCATCGGGCGGTACGTCACCTCGAGTTGCCCGACCGCGACGTAGTAGGCGAGTTGATCACCGAAGTCAGCCTGCAGATCGGCGCAGTGATTGCATTGCGGCTCGGTGTAGATCTCGATCTTCTTGGCAGCGTTGTCGAAACCGGCGACGATGCCGTAGCCGTCCTTGCTGACCGACAGCGGCGGCTTGTTCGGATCGGATTCCGCGCTGCCTGCCACCTGTTTGGTGCAGCCGACTGCGGTGATGAGCAGGGCTATAGTGATCATCACCATGGCACGGGAAATCCGCATGTCAACCGCCCCTCTTTGTGCGCACGATACTCGGATCGCGCTCCGCGGACCCATCGATCATTGCCACGAGGTTTTTGCGTGTCGTATGCCCTGTTGCAACCTTCGCGACAGCCGCCGATGGGACTCTCATGGCGTGCGCGTTGCGATCGTCGCAGAGTCCTTCCTCCCGAATGTCAACGGCGTCACCAACTCGGTGCTTCGGGTGATCGAGCATCTCCGCCGCACCGGTCACGAAGTAATGGTCATCGCCCCCGACACGCCGTCGGGGGAGCCGGCTGCGGAAAAGGTGCATGACGGAGTGCGAGTACACCGCGTGCCGTCGCGGATGTTCCCCAAGATCACGTCGCTGCCTCTGGGTGTTCCACGGCCCCGAATGGTCGGCGTGCTGCGCGGATTCGACCCCGACGTGGTGCATTTGGCCTCGCCCGCGCTGCTGGGCTACGGCGGCCTTCAGGCGGCCAGGTTTCTGGGAATCCCGACGGTGGCCGTATTTCAAACTGACGTAGCGGGTTTCGCCGAGAGCTACGGCATGGGTGTCATGACCAGGGCCGCATGGGCATGGAACCGGCACTTGCACAAGCGCGCAGACCGGACTCTGGCACCATCCACGGCAGCGATGGAAGACCTTGCTGCGCACCGTATTCCGAGGGTCTACAAGTGGGCGCGGGGCGTCGACATCACGGGCTTCGCACCGTCAGCTCGCGACGAAGAACTGCGCGGGCGGTGGTCGCCGGACGGCAGGCCGATCGTCGGGTTCGTCGGACGGCTCGCGCCGGAGAAGCACGTC
This sequence comes from Mycobacterium sp., assembly GCA_032230775.1. Classification (GTDB taxonomy): domain Bacteria; phylum Actinomycetota; class Actinomycetes; order Mycobacteriales; family Mycobacteriaceae; genus Mycobacterium. Next base: position 5,095 of record JAVXWV010000120.1, read on the forward strand.
CAACGGCTCGCGGTGCTGGCACAGCGTGACGATCTGCAGGTGGTGATTGTCGGCGACGGCGTCGACCACGCCAAGCTCGAAAGCGCTATGCCGTCAGCGATTTTCACCGGTGCGCTGTACGGCGAGCAGCTCGCGGCGGCGTACGCCAGCATGGACGTGTTCGTTCACCCTGGGGAACACGAGACGTTCTGCCAGGCCGTGCAGGAGGCGATGGCGTCGGGCCTGCCGGTGATCGCTCCCAACGCCGGCGGTCCGCGCGACCTAGTGGCCCCGTATCGCACCGGGCTGCTGCTGGAGGTCGACGCCTTCGAGGCCAAGCTCAGCGAATCCGTCGACCATCTGATCGCCGAACGACACCGCTACTCGGTGGCCGCGCGTCGCAGCGTGCTGGGCCGCACCTGGCCTGCGATCTGCGACGAGCTGCTCGGCCACTACGAGGCCGTGCAGGGCATGCGGCGGCTCAAAGCGGCCTAGCCCGGCCTAGCCCCCCGCCTCCACGGCGACCGGTTGCCACTCTTCCCACGTCTTGAGCCTGCTCTCGTAGTCGGCCTTGGCCAGCTGCAGCGGCAGCTCCCCGAAGAACACCCGTAGCGGCGGTTCTGGGGAGTCGACGATCTTGAGCACGGCGGCGGCCGATGCTTGAGGATCGCCGGACTTGGCGGTGCGCTGGCTACGCAGACGATCTGCCTCCGCGTGCACCCCTTTGTAGTCGGGCAGCGGCGTGGACCGCTTGGACGACGAACCGGCCCAGTCGGTCGAGAACCCGCCCGGCTCGATAAGCGTCACGTGAATCCCAAACGGCGCCACCTCCTGCGCCAGTGCCTGCGAGACGCCCTCCAGCGCCCACTTCGAGGCGTGGTAGATGCCGACGTTCTGGAACGCGGTGATGCCGCCGATCGACGACACCTGGATGATGTGTCCGCTGCCCTGCGCCCGCAGGAACGGCAGCGCGGCCTGCGTCACCCAAAGTGCGCCGAACACATTGGTCTCGATCTGGGCCCGCGCCTCGGCCTCAGTCAGCTCCTCGATGAAGCCGAAATGGCCGTAGCCGGCGTTGTTGACCACGATGTCGAGGCGGCCGAAGTGGTCGTGGGCCTGCTTGACCGCGGCGAAGTCGGCGCCGCGATCGGTCACGTCGAGCCGGATCGGCAGCAGCGCGCCGCCGTACTTCTCGGCGAGATCGTCCAGCGTTGCTGTGTCGCGAGCGGTGGCTGCGACCTTGTCGCCGCGTTCCAGCGCCGCGATCGCCCACTCCCTGCCGAACCCGCGTGATGTCCCGGTAATGAACCAAACTTTTTCCGTCACGCTCGGTTAATGCCCGCGATGGCGCTCCCCATTCCCGGATCAAGCATGTTCACAGCTACCGTTGGCTGCGTGAACCGCGCCACGCTGGACAAAGACCCACATGAAGTGGCGTCGATGTTCGACACGGTGGCGCAGCGCTATGACCTGACCAACACGGTGCTCTCGCTCGGGCAGGACCGGTTCTGGAGGCGGGCGACGCGTTCGGCGCTGCGCATCGGGCCGGGCGACAAGGTGCTCGACCTGGCGGCGGGTACGGCAGTGTCGACGGTCGAACTGGCGGCGTCGGGGGCGTGGTGTGTGGCCGCGGACTTCTCGGTCGGCATGCTTGCGGCCGGGGCCGACCGGCCTGTGCCGAAGGTCGGGGCCGACGCGACGCGGCTGCCGTTCGACGACGGCGTGTTCGACGCGGTGACCATCAGCTTCGGGCTACGCAACGTCGTCGACCACGCCGAAGGGCTGCGGGAGATGGCGCGGGTGACGCGGCCGGGCGGCCGGCTCGTGGTGTGCGAATTCTCGACGCCAACGAACGCGCTGTTTGCCACCGTCTACAAGGAGTACCTGATGCAGGCGCTGCCGCGGATCGCCACCGCGGTGTCGTCGAATCCGGAGGCCTACGTGTATCTGGCCGAGTCGATCCGCGCGTGGCCCGACCAGGCGGTGTTCGCGCGCCAAATCGCCGATGCGGGGTGGTCGGCGGTGCGGTGGCGCAACCTCACCGGTGGCATTGTCGCCCTGCATGCGGCGACCAAGCCCTTGCGCTAAGGGCGCAAACCGCACCTGCTCTTTCACGGCTCGTTGTACGGTCACCGAATGGCTCACGGTCGTCTCGCAGATCCGGCTCGCACCCTCGGCACCGACCCCCGGTCGGACCCACGAATGGTCCAGGCGTTCAGGCAACTTGGGATCGACGGACACACGCCGACGGCGCCGCTGACCATCGACTCGCCACTCGAAGACAAGCGCGCCTTCGTGGCGATGAACGAGGAAGTCGTCGGAGCGGTGCTCAATGCATGGGGAGAGGCCGTGCCTGCCGCCGAGGGCGTCACGACGACGACCACCACCATCACTGGCGACGATGGAAACGACATCACGCTCTACATCAGCCGCCCCGACATTGCGGGCCCGTTGCCCGCGTTGGTGCACCTGCACGGCGGAGGGATGGCGATCGGCAGCGCGACCGACGCTCCCTATGCGCGTGGGCGTGAATATATCGCCGGTACAGGGCTTGTCGTCGTCGGTGTCGAGTTCCGCAACTCCGCGGGCAAGCTCGGACCGCACCCGTATCCGGCCGGTCTCAACGACTGCGCAGCCGCTGTCCGATGGACATTCGCCAACCGCAGCGATCTCGGCATCACGCATCTGATCGTCGGCGGCGAGTCCGGCGGCGGCAATCTCACGCTCACCGTCGCGCACAAGGCCAAGCGCGAAGGGTGGATTCACGAGATCGCGGGCTTGTATGCCCAGTGTCCCTACATCTCCAACCGCTGGCACGATGTGCCCGACGAGTTGCCATCGTTGCGGGAGTGCGACGGCTACTTCATCGGCCTCCAGCAGCTGGCGTTGTCGGGTTCGATCTACGATCCGACCGGGGAGTACTTGCGCGACGCGACGTGCTTCGCCGGTGTGGCGACGCAAGACGATATGGCAGGCCTGCCGCCGCACGTCATCTCGGTCAACGAACTCGACCCACTGCGCGACGAGGGACTGGACTACTACCGCAGGCTGCTGCGCGCGGGCGTGCCCAC